>CAWUNN010000001.1:0-37562 GCA_963923185.1 uncultured Limnohabitans sp.
GGAGTCCGTCTCGTGGGCTCGGAGATGTGTATAAGAGACAGGTCTTGCAACGTGGGGGCCAAGCCGATTACGCCGTCTTGTTGGCCGACTTGCAAGCCAGAGATGCACGCGACACCCAACGCAGCGCTGCCCCATTGCGCGCCGCAGCTGACGCGGTGCAACTGGACAACACCCATCTGTCCATTGCTGACTCGGTCCAACAAGTGCTCGATTGGTGGAATCAACGATTGAGCCACTGAATCCGCCGGTCAGTGACGGGCGGCGTTCAAGGCCTGAGACAGCGTCATGCCCTGCCATGGTTGCCAAATGGCTTGGGTGGCTTCACTGGGCTGCAACAGCACATCGTGCAACAAAGGGGCCAAGAGGGTGATCTGAGGTTGGACCAGCAACACCCAACGGTCTTGATCTTCCAACCGAGCCACCCATCCCAATTGGAGCAATCGGCGCAAAGCGGGCTCGAGCTCGGCAGGATTGAATCTCAATTGCTCGGCCAATTCGGACAGCGACAAACCGATGCGATTGTCTTCCTTGGTCAGGTGCAAGAGACCCAGCACTTCCAGGGCCATGGTCAGGCTCCAACCAGGTCCCTGAGCCGCCCGCACGCGTCCCAGCAGCACCCCGGGCAAGAGTGACACCACCACGGCTCCAGACAAGACGATCATCCAAGCGGTGTAGATCCAAACCAACAATATGGGAAAGGTAGCCAGGGCGCCATACACCTTTGAATAAGCGGGCATGGCACTGAGGTACCAAGTCAGGATGCGGCGCGCAATTTCCAACACCAGCGAGACCCACAATCCACCGGCCATGGCATGCGCCCAGCGCACATGCACATTGGGCAGGTATTTGAACAACGCCCCCACACCCAACACCAACAACGAGCCTTCTAACAGCCCAAACGCCAGGTTCAGGCCTTGCGGCCAGGCCTGTCCCATGCCCCGAGAGACCGACACCACGTGCGACATGGTGACGATGCCCAATCCCATCAGCAAAGGCCCCAGGGTCAATGCCGACCAATACACCAGCAAGCGTTGCGCCCAGGGTCGGGGTTGTGTCACACCCCAAATGGCATTGAAAGCCCGATCCAGAGTGAAGATCAAGGTCAAAGCAGACACCACCAACACCGCCATGCCCGCCAGCCCCAAGCGGCTGGCTTTGGTGGTGAACTGGGTGACATAACTCAGCACCTGTCTGGAAATGCTCTCGGGCATGAGGCTGTCAATCAGCCAACGCTGCACCACCGTCTGGATGTCGGCAAACTGAGGAAAGATGGAAAAAATCGCCAAACCCACCGTCAGCAGTGGAATCAAGGTGATGGTGGTGGTGAACGTCAAGCTGCCGGCTGCTTGGCCCAAACGCACATCGACAAAACGCTGACGCACCATCTTGATCATCTGCCGCCATGGCAAATCGCTCCAGCGCGCAATGGCCAGGGGTTGAGGTGTTGACGTCAAGTTCATGTCCAAGCGATCCGTATCATCCGTCCCCGATTATTTCAGACCTTGCCGCCCACCCCAAAAAAATTGGGGTCAGACCCCAATAGGTCATATTCACAATCGAGGTTTTGGCCAAAGAATTGGGGTCTGACCCCAATTGCTACATAGAATGAGTGGATGGGTGATGTTGAATTGAGTTCGATGAAGGCGCTGGGTGGTCTGCGGGTGCTGGCCGTGGGCACTTTGTGTGCCTTGGTGGTGTTGTGCTTGGGCTGGGAGTTGTGGTGGGCGCCGGTGCGTCCAGGTGGCAGCTGGTTGGCCTTGAAGGCATTGCCGCTGTGCATTCCGCTGGCGGGTTTGTTGAAACACCGCATGTACACCTACCGCTGGCTCAGTTTGATGGTCTGGTTGTATTTCACCGAAGGGGTGGTTCGGGCCAACTCTGACCGTGCCCCCAGCTCGTATTTTGCGGGCCTTGAAGTGGCCTTGTGCTTGGTTTTGTTCGTCGCTTGTTCTTTGCATGTGCGTCATCGTTTCAAACACGCCAGGGCTTTGGATGCGGCATCTGAGTTGAAATGACATGAAGCATCCGTTGATCGACACATTGCGTGGCATCGTGGGCGAGGTCCAAGTCATGACCGAGGACATCGATGCGTTTCAAACCGATTGGCGCAAGCGCGCCAAAGGCCGGGCTTTGTGCGTGGTGCGCCCTGGCAACACCCTCGAAGTGGCCGCCGTGGTCAAAGCCTGCGCTGCAGCCGGGGTGAGCATCGTGCCCCAAGGGGGCAACACCGGATTGGTGGTGGGGTCGATCCCTGACGAGACGGGGACTCAGGTGTTGCTGAGCTTGCAGCGCATGCATGCCGTGCGGGCCTTGGATGCGCAAAACTTGACCATCACAGTCGAGGCCGGTTGCGTGCTGCAAAACCTGCAACATGCCGCCGAGCAAGCTGGCTTGTTGTTTCCGCTCAGCTTGGGTTCAGAGGGCAGTTGCACCATTGGGGGCAATTTGTCGACCAATGCGGGTGGCACCCAAGTGGTGCGCTACGGCAATGCCCGTGAGTTGTGCTTGGGCCTGGAGGTGGTGACGGCCGATGGCGAAATATTAAACGGACTGGTGGGCCTGCGCAAAGACAACACCGGCTACGACTTGCGCGATGTGTTCATCGGTGCCGAGGGGACGCTGGGCATCATCACCGCAGCCACCATGAAGCTGTACCCGATGCCAGCGGCCACGCTGACGGCTTGGGCGGCCGTGCCCAGCATGGCGCAAGCGGTCCATTTTTTGGGGTTGGCACACCGTCACTTGGGGGCTGGCCTGACTGGTTTTGAAGTCATGAACCAGTTCTCACTCAGCCTGGTGGACAAACACTACCCACAGTTGAGGGTGCCTTTGTGGTCGCAAACCCCGTGGTGTGTGCTGTTGGAAAACTCTGACAGCGAGTCCGAATCGCATGCACGCGCGCGCTTTGAGGCTTTGCTAGAGGCCGCCTTGCAAGAGGGTTGTGTCAGCGATGCGGTGGTGGCCGAGAGCTTGGCGCAGGCCCGCAATCTGTGGCACATCCGCGAAAGCATCACCTTGGCGCAAGCCGAAGAGGGTCTGAACATCAAACACGACATCTCGATTCCGATCTCGGCCATCCCAGAATTTGTCCAAGTCACCGATGCCGCCTTGGAACAAGCAGTACCGGGCGTGCGTTTGGTCGATTTTGGGCACCTGGGCGATGGCAATTTGCATTACAACGTGCAAGCCCCAGTGGGCCAAGACGTGAAAGCCTTTCAGACCCAGTACGAAGATCGGGTGAATGACATCGTGTACACCCACGTGCAACGCTTTGGTGGCTCGATCTCGGCCGAGCATGGCGTGGGCGAGTTGAAGGTCGATCGGCTGCCGCAACACAAAGACCCAGTGGCCTTGGCCTTGATGCGCCGCATCAAAACCGCGCTGGACCCGAACCACACCTTGAACCCAGGACGGGTGATCAAGGTCTGATCAAGCGTTGATCAAGGACGCCGCGGGGCACACACCAGAACCCCCGGGTCGTTGTGGGCCACTTCGAGTTTGTTTTTGGCTTGCGCCACTTCCATCTCGCGCGGCAGGGTGACATCGTTTTTGACCGCCAAGATTTCGGCCATGATGCTGACCGCAATCTCTGAGGGCATCTTGGATCCGATGTAAATGCCAATGGGGCCGCGCAAACGTTGCAGGCTTTGGTCGGTCTGACCAAAGTGTTCTTTCATGCGCTCACGTCGGGCATCGTTGTTGCGCCGTGAACCAATGGCGCCGACATAAAAAGCCGATGTGTCCAAGGCCTCGATCAGGGCCAGATCGTCCAATTTGGGATCGTGGGTCAGGGCCACGACGCAGCTGCGTCGGTCGGGTCGAAACGATTGCACCACGTCATCAGGCATCTCGCGAGTCAGGGTGACATCGGGCACCGACCAAGCCCCGCTGTACTCGGGCCGGGGATCGCACACCGTGACCGCAAAACCATTGAAACGGGCCATGGTGGCCAGGTACTCTGACAGTTGGCCAGCCCCAATGAGCAGCATGCGGTACTCAGGGCCAAAGGTGTTGGTCAGGCTGTGCTCATCGATGTGCAACTCTTGCGGGCTGCTGGCGCCAGACAGAGTCACTTGGCCATCGCTCAGGTTGACACGCCTGTGGATCAGTTCACCGTGCTCAAGCGAGCTGACCAATTGGGCCAACTGTGGCGCATCGGGGTCGAATTCAAGCAACAACTCCAAGGTGCCGCCACAGGGCAAGCCGAATCGGTGGGCCTCGTCGGCCGTGATGCCGTATTTGACGCGCTGGGGCGCGCCGCTTGGAATCTCTCCAGGCTCTTCGGCATGGCTGGCTTGGCTGTGAGCGTAAGCTTGGGTGAAGCGATAGATCAAATCGTCTTCGATGCACCCACCCGAGACCGAACCCAGCACAGCGCCGTCTTCGCACAAAGCCATGATCGAGCCCACCGGACGGGGCGAAGAACCCCAGGTGCGCACCACTGTGGCCAGCAAGGCACGTCGCCCAGCTTGGCGCCAGTCGCGCAGCCCGCGCAACACCATGACGTCTAGGTTTTCCATGATGAGGTCATTTTAGGTGGGTCGATGCAAGACAAGCTGAAAGGTTGAGTCGATCACGCAAGCCTCAATGAACTTTCAGAACGATTTTGCCCACATGTCGATCGGCTTGCATGTGCTCGCGTGCTGCTGGCAACTGATCGAAGTCAAACACCCGGTCAATCAGAGGGGTCAATCCACGTTGCGCCATCAGGGGCAAGAAACGCCG
Organism: uncultured Limnohabitans sp.; assembly: GCA_963923185.1. GTDB lineage: Bacteria > Pseudomonadota > Gammaproteobacteria > Burkholderiales > Burkholderiaceae_C > Limnohabitans. Next base: position 4,726 of record CAWUNN010000001.1, read on the forward strand.
GGTGAAGTCGCTGGCATTGGCGGTGCGCTCGGTGGCCGTGCGCTTTTTGTTGGACACCCCAAAAATGCGCAGACGCTGGGCATGGACCGCGCCAATGTCCAAGGGCGCAGAAAACTGGCCGTCGACATAGCCCACGATGGCCAAGCGGCCCCGATAGGCCAAGCACTCGATTTGCTCGGCCAAGATGCTGCCACCCACCGGGTTGATGGCCAAGTTCACGCCCTTGCCCTGGGTGCAGCGTTTGACCTCTTCGATGAAACCACCCCCACGGGTCAAGACCGCGTGTTGCAAGCCATGGGCTTTGAGGGCTTCGAGTTTGTGCGCCTGGCTGGAGGTGCCAATGATGTGCGAGCCGATCAACTGAGCCAACTGCAAGCTGGCCGTGCCCACGCCCGAGGACACGCCATTGAGCAGCAACCATTCGTCAGCGGCCAACTCACCTTGAGTGACCAACATGTCGTGCGAGACCATGTAGGTGATGGGCAGCGCCGCCCCATGCGTCCAATCAAAGTGGTCTGGCATGGGCATGGCTTCAGAGGCCACCAGCAGGGACTGCTGGGCAAAACCACCCAATGCTCGCCCCATGACTCTTTGACCCACTTGCCAGCCCGTCACGCCCTCGCCCACGGCGAGGATGGTGCCAGCGGCTTCCATGCCCATGGCTTTGGGTTCGCTCAGTTGCCCCAGCAGACCTTGGCCAGTGATGAATTCGCCCCGATTCAAACCGGCAGCATGCACTTGTACCCGCAATTGTCCAGGGCCGGCCACAGGCGCCGGGGTATCGCGCAGTTGCAGTTCAGGGCCACCAGACCCAGCCACCATCCACCAAGACTTCATGCGCAATCCCTCAACAAATTTGTGTGATGACGCAGATTCAGCCCAAAGCCTTGACCACCGCGTCGCCCATTTCGCGGGTGCCGACACGGGTGGTGCCCGCACTGTGAATGTCGGGGGTGCGCAAGCCTTGTGCCAACACATTTTTGACGGCAGCTTCGATGCGATCGGCTGCTTGGGCTTGATCCAGGCTGTAGCGCAACATCATCGCCGCCGACAAAATGGTGGCCAGGGGGTTGGCCACGCCTTGACCCGCGATGTCAGGGGCGCTGCCGTGGCTGGGCTCGTACAGACCTTGTTTTTTGTCGTTCAAAGAGGCCGAGGGCAACATGCCAATCGAGCCGGTCAGCATCGAGGCTTCGTCAGACAAGATGTCGCCAAACATGTTGCCCGTGACCACCACATCGAATTTTTTGGGCTCTTTGACCAACTGCATGGCGGCGTTGTCGATGTACATGTGTTCCAGCTTGACATCGGGGTACTCTTTGCCCAACTCGACCATGGTGTCGCGCCACAGTTGCGAAGTCTCGAGCACGTTGGATTTGTCCACGCTGGTGACGTGGCGGTTGCGCTTGCGAGCAGCCTCAAAGGCCACGCGACCGATGCGCTCGATCTCGGGCCGTGTGTAGCGCATGGTGTCAAAGCCCTCATCGGCACCGGGAAACAGTCCGTCTGCGGCGACGCGGCGTCCGCGCGGTTGGCCAAAATAGATGTCACCCGTCAATTCGCGCAAAATCAAAATGTCCAAGCCAGCCACCAACTCAGGCTTGAGGCTGGAGGCATGGGTGAGTTGCTCATAGCAAATCGCGGGCCGGAAGTTGGCAAACAAGCCCAGGTGCTTGCGCAAACCCAAAATGGCTTGCTCGGGTCGGAATTGACGCTCGAGTTGGTCGTACTTCCAGTCCCCCACAGCGCCAAACAAAATGGCATCGCAGGACTTGGCCAGGTTCAAGGTGGACTCGGGCAAGGGATGGCCGTGGGCGTCATAAGCAGCCCCACCCACCAAAGCCTCTTGCAGGTTCAACTTCAAACCCAAGGCTTTGAGCACTTTGACCGCTTCGGCGGTGATTTCAGTACCGATGCCGTCACCGGCCAAGATTGCAATGTTCATGAGACTCTTTCAGACGATCAAAGGGTGTGGGCCAGCCAGGGTTTGGTGGCCAAGCGCTGCGCCTCGTAGCTTCGAATCTTGTCGGCATGGCGCAAGGTCAAGCCGATGTCATCAAAACCATTGAGCAGACAGTATTTGCGAAACGAGTTGACTTCAAAGGCGATCTCTTCGCCTTGCGCCTTGACCACCACTTGGCGCTCGAGGTCAATGGTCAACTCAAAGCCAGGAAAAGCCGCCACTTCGTTGAACAAACCATCGATCACACTCTCTGGCAAGACGATGGGCAACAGTCCGTTTTTGAAGCAGTTGTTGAAAAAGATATCGGCGAAGCTGGGCGCCAAAATGGCTCGAAATCCATATTGGTCAATCGCCCAGGGGGCGTGTTCGCGCGACGAGCCACATCCAAAGTTTTTGCGCGCCAACAAAATGCTAGCGCCTTTGTAGCGCGGTTGATTCAGCACAAAATCGGGGTTGGGCTTGCGTTGTGACTCAGGGATGCCAGGCTCACCTTTGTCCAAGTAGCGCCACTCATCGAACAAATTGGGGCCAAAGCCCGTTTTTTTGATGGACTTGAGGAACTGTTTGGGGATGATGGCATCGGTGTCGACGTTGGCACGGTCCATCGGCGCCACCAGACCTTTGTGGATGTTGAACTTTTGCATGGTGTGGCTCCTTAGGCGAACTGACGGATGTCGACAAAATGGCCATGCACGGCGGCCGCAGCGGCCATCGCCGGGCTGACCAAGTGGGTGCGCCCCCCATTGCCTTGACGGCCTTCAAAGTTGCGGTTGCTGGTCGACGCGCAGCGCTCACCTGGCTCGAGTCGGTCGGCGTTCATGGCCAAACACATCGAACAGCCGGGTTCGCGCCATTCAAAACCAGCGGCCTTGAAAATCTCGTGCAAGCCTTCACGCTCGGCTTGCTCTTTGACCAAGCCAGAGCCTGGTACGACCATGGCCAGTTTGACATTGCGCGCCACTTTTTGCCCAAGCTTTTTGACCACCGCTGCGGCCTCTCGCATGTCTTCGATGCGGCTGTTGGTGCAAGAGCCAATGAACACCTTGTCGACCGAGATGTCGTTGATGGCCTTGCCAGGCTGCAAACCCATGTAGGCCAAGGCGCGCTCAAAGGCGTCGCGTCGGGTGGCGTCCTTTTCTTTGTCAGGGTCGGGGACGCGAGCGTCGATGCCCAGCACCATCTCGGGCGATGTGCCCCAGGTGACTTGAGGCACGATTTGGGTGCCATCGAGCTCGACGACGGCATCAAAGACAGCACCAGGGTCGCTGTGCAAGCTGCGCCAATAGGCCACGGCCTGATCCCACTCGACGCCTGAGGGCGAGAGCAAACGCCCCTTGAGGTATTCGATGGTTTTGTCGTCCACGGCCACCATGCCGGCGCGTGCACCGCCTTCAATGGCCATGTTGCACAGGGTCATGCGCCCCTCCATGGACAAATCACGGATGGCGCTGCCCGCAAACTCAATGGTGTAGCCCGTGCCCCCAGCCGTGCCGATCTTGCCAATGATGGCCAGCACGATGTCCTTGGCCGTCACGCCCTTGGCCACCCGGCCTTCGACCTTGATCAACATGTTTTTGGCCTTTTTGGCCAACAAGGTCTGGGTGGCCATGACGTGCTCGACCTCAGAGGTGCCGATGCCATGGGCCAAGGCGCCAAATGCGCCATGGGTCGAGGTGTGTGAGTCACCGCAAACGACCGTCATGCCCGGCAAGGTGGCACCGTTTTCAGGGCCAATCACGTGCACGATGCCTTGGCGTTTGTGCAAAAACGGGAAATAAGCGGCAGCACCAAAAGCCTGGATGTTGGCATCCAGCGTGGTGACCTGCTCTTTGCTGATGGGGTCGGTGATGCCGTCGTAGCCCCGCTCCCAGCCGGTGGTCGGGGTGTTGTGGTCGGCAGTGGCCACGATCGAGCTGACACGCCAGACTTTGCGCCCGGCCTGGCGGATGCCCTCAAAGGCCTGCGGACTGGTGACTTCGTGGACCAAATGGCGGTCGATGTAGAGAACGGCAGTGCCGTCTTCTTCGGTGTGGACGACGTGTTCGTCCCAGATTTTGTCGTACAAGGTGCGTGCCATGGTGAGCCAACAAGGTGTGAAGGAACCCATCATTTTAGGACGGATGGAAGGTCCCCGTCACCGAGTGCAGCCCCCTCAGGTCACGGCCTTGACACGGCTGAGACGACCCTCAGGCCGCTTCGGTGTAGTAGACCTCGATGCGGCCTTTGAGCTTAATCAGCAGGGGTTTGCCTTTGCGGTCCAAGGTTTTGCCCGCAGGCACCTTGATCCAGCCTTCGGACAGGCAATATTCTTCGACATCTTGACGGTCTTTGCCGTTGAAACGCACGCCGATGCTGTGCTGCAAGACCTCGGGGTGGTAGTGAGGGCTGCGGGGGTCGATGCTGAGGTGATCGGGCAGTTCAGGGCGGTTGGGGGTGTCGGTGCTCATGGAAGAATCAGTTTTCGCGCTTGAGGGCGGGGAACAAAATCACGTCTCTGATGCTGGGGCTGTCGGTGAGCAACATCATCAAGCGGTCGATGCCTATGCCGCAGCCACCTGTGGGAGGCATGCCGTACTCCAGGGCTCGCACAAAGTCATGGTCGTGGAACATGGCCTCGTCGTCACCACTGTCTTTGGCCGCGACTTGGGCAGCAAAGCGGGCCGCTTGGTCTTCGGCGTCATTGAGTTCAGAGAAACCATTGCCAAACTCGCGGCCCGTGATGTACAGCTCAAAGCGCTCGGTGACTTCGGGGCGCAGGTCGTTGGCCCGAGCCAAGGGTGAAATCTCGGTCGGGTGTTCCATGATGAAGGTGGGGTTCCAGAGCTTTTCTTCGACCGTTTCTTCAAAATACAGCACCTGAAGGCTGGCCAAGCTGCGCGTAGAGAGTTTGTCTTTCTCTTCATTGAACCCCAGTTTCTTCAAGGCCGAGATCAGCCACTGGGCGTCATCCACACCCGCACCAGCTTGGGTGTGGCGAACAATCGCTTCGCGAATGGTCAAGCGCTCAAAAGGCTGGGCCAAATCGACGGGTTGTCCGGCATAGGTCAACAACAAGGTGCCCACTGCTTTTTGAGCGGCATCGCGAATCAGATCTTCGGTGAAGCTCATCAGGTCGCGGTAGTTCCAATAGGCCGCGTAAAACTCCATCATGGTGAATTCGGGGTTGTGGCGCACCGAGATGCCTTCATTGCGGAAATTGCGGTTGATTTCAAAGACCCGCTCAAATCCACCCACGATCAAGCGCTTGAGGTACAACTCGGGCGCGATTCGCAAGAACATCTCTTGGTCCAGCGCATTGTGATGGGTGACGAATGGACGGGCATTGGCTCCACCAGGAATGGGGTGCAGCATGGGGGTTTCAACCTCGAGAAAGCCATGGTGCACCATGAATTCTCGAATGCCACTGACGGCTTTGCTGCGCGCCACAAAGCGCTTGCGAGCGTTTTCGTCGGTCATCAAATCGACATAGCGCTGGCGGTATTTGATCTCGGTGTCGGCCACTCCGTGGAACTTGTCGGGCATGGGTCGCAGGCTCTTGGTCAGCAAGCGAATCGACGTGGCGTGGATGGACAACTCGCCCGTGCGGGTTTTGAACAACCGGCCTTCGGCGCCCACGATGTCACCCAAATCCCAATGTTTGAATTCGTTGTAGGTGTCTTCGCCCACTTCATCTCGGGCGATGTAGATCTGAATGCGCCCACTGGCGTCTTGCAAGGTGGCAAAGCTGGCCTTGCCCATGACGCGTTTGAGCATCATGCGCCCAGCCACCCGAGCCTTGGGCTGGGTCTCTTGCAAGGCCTCAGCGGTTTGGGCCCCATGCAGCTCGTGCAAATCATGTGCATGGTGTGCTGGCTTGAAGTCGTTGGGAAAGGGCACCGGACCGCCAGCTTGGTGACGCGCACGCAGCGCCTTGAGCTTGTCGCGGCGCTCAGCGATCAGTTGGTTCTCATCGACCGCTGGGGCGGCGTGTTCTTGGCTGGAAGTGTTTTCAGACATAAGCGGTGTATTGTAGGTCGCCAAGGCTGTCCACTTGGGGCGTGGTCGGCATCGCCCTGTGCTCTTGTTGCACAATGGCAAGGACAGACTCATTCAGCATGACCAAAAGTCGCACCCTCAGCCACGAACCTGCCTTTGTGCTGCACCAGTACCCCTGGAGCGAATCCAGCTTGATTCTGGAAGTGTTCACGCGCCAGCATGGCCGCCTGGCGGTGGCAGCCAAGGGCGTGAAGAGGCCCACGTCGAGCTTTCGGCCTGTGCTGTTGCCTTTGCAACCTTTGTCTTTGAGCCTGGGTGGTGATGGCGAGATACGCACACTGAAATCTGCCGAATGGATGGGCGGTCATGTGATGCCCACCGGGGACGCCCTGCTGTCGGGCTTTTATTTGAACGAGTTGATGCTGCGTTTGTTGCCCCGCGATGACCCGCATCCGGCTTTGTTTGATCACTATCGCCAAACCGTGCAGATGCTGGCCATGGGGGGCGAGGCAGCGGTCACCCCCGCCTTGCGGGCCTTTGAACTGCTGCTGTTGCGTGAATTGGGTGTGTTGCCCAGCTTGTGCCAGCAAACCCTATCGGTGCAAGCGATGGCACCCCAGGCTTGGTATGACCTCGTGCCCGAGGCGGGACTGCGCGCCTTCAAAGCCCAATCCGACGCGGATGACCGACGTCCCCGTTTGTCGGGCCAGCAGTGGCTGGACTTGCAAGACGCGCTGGACCAAGTGCAAGCTTATGTTGAATTGGTGCGCTTGCTGGCTCAGTGGGCCATGGATGATCGCAGCGCGTTGCAACAACAATTGCGCGTCTTGATCCACCACCACTGCGGCATCGAGGTGCTGAAAACGAGGCAACTGATGATGGATTTACAGGCGCTTTGAGCCCGCTGACGGATAATCGGCTCATGACCGCATTGAGTGTGAATTTGAATAAAGTGGCGCTGGTGCGCAACACCCGCCATTTAGGCATCCCCAGCGTGACGCGGGCCGCACAGTCGTGCTTGCAAGCGGGGGCCCAAGGCATCACGGTACACCCACGCCCCGACGCGCGCCACATCCGAGCCGACGATGTGGCCGATTTGGCCGACTTGTTGAAAGCCTGGCCTGGACGCGAATTCAACATCGAGGGCAACCCGTTTCACAATTTGATGGATTTTGTGCGTCAGCACCGCCCCCATCAGGCCACCTTTGTGCCCGATGGCGAGGGTCAATTCACCAGCGACCATGGTTGGTCACTGGATCGCGACAGCCAACTCCTCAAGCCCCTGATCCAAGAGTGCCATGACCTGGGCGTTCGAGTCAGTTTGTTCATGGACCCGGTGCCGCATGCCATGGCCCAGGCCCGTGCCTGTGGTGCCGATCGGGTCGAGCTGTACACCGAACCCTATGCCCAGGCCTTTGGAGGACCTGAGCAAACCGCTTGCCTGGAGCAATACGCGCAAAGTGCCCAGGCGGCTCAACATGCTGGACTGGGCGTGAACGCTGGCCACGATCTGAATCGCGACAATTTGCCCGTTTTTTTGCGCCAAGTGCCCCAAGTGTTGGAGGTGTCGATCGGCCACGCCCTGGTGGCCGATGCCTTAGAGATGGGCTATGCCCAGACCGTCCAGGCCTATTTGCAGGCCTGCCGTCACGGAGCCCGGACTTGATTTACGGCATCGGTACCGACATTTGCGATGTCCGTCGCATCGATGCGGCCTTGAAACGCCATGGCGAGCGCTTTGCAGCCAAGGTGTTGTGCCCCAACGAAATCGCCACCTGGCGGGCCCGTTCTGAGCGTTGGCCCGAGCGCGGCGTGCGCTTTGTGGCGACCCGGTTCTCTGCCAAAGAGGCCTTCAGCAAAGCCATTGGCAAAGGCATGCGCATGCCGATGACCTGGCTGCGTTGTGAAATTGGTCGATTGCCCAGTGGCGAGCCCACCATCGTGCTGCACGGCGAACTGAAAACCTGGTTTGAAGCGCGCGGTCTGAGTGCTCGGGTGAGCCTGAGTGACGAATCAGACTATGCCGTCAGTTTTGTGGTGGTTGAGCAATGGCAACGCCCCACCTGAGATCCCTTAGCCCAAAGCCCATCCCCATGACCCCACATGCCCCTTTGATTTTGGACATCGCTGGCACCACGCTCAGCCCGCAAGACCGCATTCGTTTGCGTCATCCCATGACCGGTGGCTTGATTTTGTTTGGCCGCAATTGGCAGCATCGTGAGCAATTGACTCAACTGTGCGCCGACATCAAATCGGTGCGCCCCGACGCCTTGATCTGTGTCGACCACGAGGGCGGTCGTGTGCAACGCTTTCGCACCGATGGCTTCACGCATTTGCCTGCGATGAGAGCTTTGGGTGAGATGTGGATGAAAGACGAGCCGCGCCGCCCAGGCAGCGGCGCTCTGCAAGCCATGCGCGCAGCTGCGGCTTGCGGTCAGGTGTTGGCGCTTGAATTGCGCGCATGCGGGGTGGATTTCAGTTTCACACCGGTTCTCGACTTGGACTTTGGCAGCAGCGGCGTGATCGGCGATCGGGCCTTTCATCGCGACGCACGCGTGGTGACGGTGCTGGCACAAAGCCTGATGCAAGGTTTGCTGAGTGCAGGCATGGCCAACTGTGGCAAACATTTTCCGGGTCATGGCTTTGTGAAAGCCGATTCGCACACCGCCATCCCGGTGGACTCGCGCAGCATGAAGGCCATTTTGAGCGACGACGCTTGGCCCTATGCCGCCTTGGGCGCCACGCTCTCTAGCGTGATGCCCGCCCACGTGATCTACCCCAAAGTCGACTCGAAACCAGCCGGGTTCTCCAGCCGATGGTTGCAAGACATCTTGCGCCACCAAATGGGCTTTGAGGGGGCCGTCTTCAGCGATGATTTGTCGATGGAGGGTGCCCGGCGCATCGATGGCCACGTGGTCAGCTACACCCAAGCGGGTGTGGCGGCATTGCAAGCCGGTTGCGATCTGGTGCTGCTTTGCAACCAAAGCATGGCCAGTGCAGCTGGGGGCGGCAAGGCCGTGGATGAATTGCTCGACGGGTTGGCCGAGGCCTTGTTGAAGGGTCAATGGCAAGCCAGCGAAGCCAGCGAGCGTCGCCGCTTGGCCCTGCTGCCCACTCAGACGGCTTTGGCTTGGAACGAATTGATGGTGGACGGGCGTTATTTACAGGCCCTGGATCGTCTGCCCTGAGCCTGGGTATGTGCTTTTCAGGTGTCGTAGCCAAAGCTGCGCACACGGGCCTCGTCGTCGGCCCAACCCGATCGCACTTTGACCCACAGCTGCAAAAACACCTTGGCATCCATCAGTTTTTCAAGTTCGACCCGGGCTTCGGTGCCGATGCGTTTGAGTTTTTCGCCGTTTTCACCGATGACCATGGCTTTGTGTCCATCGCGCTCGACCACGATGGTGGCGGCGATGCGCACCATGCGGCTGGCGGTGCGAGCAGGCTCTTCTTCAAATTGATCGATCACCACCGTCGAGGTATAGGGCAATTCGTCACCGGTCAAACGAAACAGCTTTTCGCGCACGATTTCACTGGCCAAAAATTTTTCGCTGCGATCGGTCAACTCATCCTCGGCATACCACCAAGGCTGTGACGGCAGATAGGGTCGACAGATCTCCAACAAACGGGCAATGTCTTTGGCATTTTTGGCCGACATGGGCACGTACTCGGCAAACGGGTGGCGCTGCTGCATGTCGCGCAACCAAGGAGCGATTTCGGCACGGCGGTGGACGGCATCGAGTTTATTGGCCACCAACAACACCGGAGTTTGTGCGTGGAGCAAGGACAACACCTTGGCATCGGCCATGGTGAATTGACCCGCTTCGAGCACAAACAATACCAAGTCGACATCGCTGATGGCGCCCAACACGGTCTTGTTCAAAGAGCGGTTGAGCGCATTGGTGTGACGGGTCTGAAATCCTGGCGTGTCGACAAAGATGAACTGTGTGTCGCCCTCGGTGCGCATGCCGGTGATGCGGTGCCTGGTGGTCTGAGCCTTGCGTGAGGTGATGCTGATTTTCTGTCCCACCAAGGCGTTGAGCAACGTGGATTTGCCCACATTGGGGCGGCCCACGATGGCCACCAAGCCACAGCGTTGCGGGGTTGAATCTGTGCTGGCCGAGTCCTGTTGGGGTTCGCTCATGGTTGCCCTTTTTGAATGAGGTCCAGCATGGCTTGGGCAGCGGCTTGCTCAGCGGCCTTGCGCGATGGGCCTTGCCCGCGAGAGTTCAAGTTCAACTCGGGCACATCGCATTCGACTTCAAAAATTTGCTGATGCGCTGCCCCGCGTGTGTCCACCACCCGGTAATCGGGCAATTTTTTGCGCTTGGCCTGCAACCACTCTTGCAAGACGGTTTTAGGGTCTTTGTTGTTGGCTTGCATGTTCGGATTGATCTCGACTTGGTCATACAAGCGACGCACCAAGGCATCGGCCACCTCAAAACCCGCATCCAGAAAGACCGCCCCCAGCACGGCCTCGAGGGCATCGGCCAAAATCGACGGACGCTTCGTTCCGCCCGAACGCAGTTCACCTTCACCTAAGCGAATCAAGGGCCCCAAGTGCAGACTCAGCGCCAATTGGTGCAAGGTTTCTTGTCGCACCAAGTTGGCCCGAATGCGCGACAACTCGCCCTCGCTGAGGTCGCCCAGCACCCGGTACAAGACCTGACTGATGGACAGGCTCAGGACGGTGTCGCCCAAAAACTCAAGGCGCTCGTTGTGTTGCGAGCTGAAGCTGCGATGGGTCAGCGCCAAGGTCAGCAATTCGGGCTGTGCAAAGCGATGCTGCAAGCGGTCTTGCAAAGCCTGAAGTGATGGGGACAGCTCGGCCATGAACAATCAGTGGATGGCACCAATGCGTTGGATGTGACTGAAATTCATCCAGACCAAAAACGCTTTGCCCACGATGTTGGCATCAGGGACGAATCCCCAATATCGCGAGTCCAACGAGTTGTCTCGGTTGTCGCCCATCATGAAGTAATGGCCGGGTGGGACTTTGCAGACAAACCCTTCGATGCTGTAGCGGCACTGGTCCTTGAAGGCAAAGTCATCGGCTCCGGGCACAAAAGCCGGACGCTCGTCGTCATTGAGCAAGAGGACGGTCTTGGCCGCTCCAGGCTGAGCAGGCTCGGCACCCGTGGGCAGTTGTTCTGAAAACTGCTTGGCATACCGCATGGTGTCTTCGTCAAAGAAGTTGGGCAACGCCGTTTTGGGCACGGGCTGGCCATTGATGCTGAGTTGTTTGTTGAGGTAAGACACCTCATCACCTGGCACGCCGATCACGCGTTTGATGTAATCGAGGCTGGGTTTGGGCGGATATCGAAACACCATCACATCGCCGCGCTGCACTGGGGCGCCTTGGGTGACTTTGGTGTTGATCACTGGCAGGCGCAAACCATAGTGGTATTTGTTGACCAAGATCAGATCGCCCACCAGCAAAGTGGGGATCATCGATCCGGAAGGAATTTTGAAGGGCTCGAATAAAAAAGAGCGCAGCAAAAACACCACAGCGATCACCGGAAACAAGCCTGCAGTCCAGTCCAACCACCAGGGTTGGCGCAAGACCTCTTCGCGGGCTTGACTGAGGTCGACATCGACCTGTTGAATGCCCATGCTTTGCAATTGCTGATGGCGTTGGCTCTCTTGCATTTGCAAAGCCTGGGCGGCAGCTCGCCGTTTGGGCAAAAACACGGTTTTTTCAAACACCCAATAAATGCCAGTGATCACAGTGGCCATAAACAGCAACAGGGCGAAATTGCCCTCGTGCATGCCCAAAAACCATGAACCTGCATAACCAGCGAAGGCAGCCAATACAAAAGCCGTGAGGGTCGGCATCATCATTCTTCAACCTGCAAAATGGCCAAAAACGCCTCTTGAGGCACTTCGACCGAACCAATTTGTTTCATGCGCTTTTTACCGGCTTTTTGTTTTTCCAGCAATTTGCGCTTGCGGGAAATGTCCCCACCGTAGCATTTTGCCAGCACATTCTTGCGCAAGGCCTTGATGGTCTCACGGGCGATGATGTTGGCGCCGATGGCAGCTTGAATGGCCACATCAAACATCTGACGGCTGATGATTTCACGCATCTTGGCAGCGACCGCTCGCCCGCGGTACTGGGCTTGGGTGCGGTGCACGATGATGGACAAGGCATCGACTTTTTCACCATTGAGCAAGATGTCGACCTTGACCACATCAGAGGGGCGGTATTCTTTGAACTCGTAGTCCATCGAAGCGTAACCCCGACTGACCGATTTGAGCTTGTCAAAGAAGTCCAGCACGATCTCGCCCAAGGGCAGTTCGTAGGTCAACATGACCTGTCGGCCATGGTAGGCCATGTTGAGCTGTACGCCCCGCTTTTGGTTGGCCAAGGTCATGACAGGCCCGACATACTCTTGGGGCATGTACAGATGAACGGTGACGATGGGCTCACGGATTTCTTGAATGCGGCCCTGATCGGGCATCTTCGAGGGGTTCTCGACCATGATGACCTCGCCATCGCCCTTGACCACCTGGTAGACCACGCTGGGCGCGGTGGTGATGAGGTCTTGGTCAAACTCGCGCTCCAGTCGTTCTTGCACAATTTCCATGTGCAGCAGCCCCAAAAAGCCACAGCGAAAGCCAAAACCCAAGGCCTGTGAGACCTCGGGTTCGTACTGCAGCGAGGCGTCATTGAGTTGCAGCTTTTCCAGTGCATCGCGCAAGGCATCGTATTGATTGGCCTCGGTCGGATACAGTCCCGCAAACACTTGGGGCTGAATTTCTTTGAAGCCCGGCAAAGCCTCGGTGGCGGTCCCCAGATTGTTGGGCAATTTCTTTTCAAGTGTGACCGTGTCACCCACCTTGGCGGCCTTGAGTTCTTTGATGCCCGCGATGATGTAGCCCACCTCGCCAGCTTCCAGGCTTTCACGCGGCTGATTGGCAGGTGTGAAGACCCCCAAGTTGCCCGCTTCGTAGCAAGCGCCGGTGGCCATCAGGCGGATGCGTTCGCCCTTGGCCAAACGGCCATCGACCACACGCACCAGCATCACCACCCCGACATAGCTGTCAAACCAAGAATCGATGATCATGGCGCGCAAGGGGGCATCGACCGTGCCGCGCGGCGACGGAATGCGCTCCACGATGGCCTCAAGTATTTCATCCACTCCCATGCCTGTTTTCGCTGAGCAGGGGATGGCGCCCGAGGCATCGATGCCAATCACGTCTTCGACTTCAGACTTGGCGGTCTCGGGATCGGCCTGTGGCAAATCCATTTTGTTGAGCACGGGCAGCACTTCAACATTCAGGTCCAATGCGGTGTAGCAATTGGCCACCGTCTGCGCCTCGACGCCCTGACTGGCATCGACCACCAACAGCGCCCCCTCGCAAGCTGACAGCGAGCGACTGACTTCGTACGAAAAGTCAACGTGCCCCGGTGTATCGATCAAATTCAAGTTGTAGGTCTGACCATTGCGTGCGGTGTATTGCAGCGCGGCGGTCTGGGCCTTGATGGTGATGCCGCGCTCTTTCTCGATGTCCATCGAGTCCAATACCTGCGCTTGCATCTCGCGCTCTTCAAGGCCACCGCAGCGCTGGATGATGCGGTCTGCCAGCGTGGACTTGCCGTGATCGATGTGAGCAATGATGGAGAAATTTCTGATGTGATTCATCAAGGGCACTGTTCAAGTATTTGAATTCAATGGTGAGTCGAATGAAAAAAGGGCGCGTCAAACCTGACGCGCCCTGAACCAACCATCTATGGCAACTGCGAAAGTTGGAACTTCATTGTAGGCAAAAAGCGCGTCGCTTGTAGCCCCAAGGCGCCCCGCACAGGGGTCGTTGCAAGGTGACAACAGGTAATTATGCACAGTTTATCAACAAGGCTGTTTGGGCATCCATGGGACAACTTGTGGGCACGCTGTGGACGTCTGGTGCATCGGCACTGGACATCTGCTGGTATCGGCCCACCTGTCCTTCTTCAGATGAATTGAAAGAAAATTTGGCTCTATTTTATACAAAAAGTGATTTAAAAATGCGAATGAGTTGGTAATCACTAACTCAAATCGGCCTCAAAAAAATATTTATTTTTTTCACGCCCTGGGCTGCAATACCCCCAAACCCGGGCAGGGATTGGGGATGGCAGGTTCATTTGCTGGGTCTGATCAGGGTGTATTGGGCCCAATCGCCACGGCGGAACAACACGCTGATGGGGCGATTCGCATCGGCACGGGACATGACCTTTTCAAAATCATCCAGACTGCGAATTTCGACGTTGGCCACGGCGGTGATGACATCGCCCTCACGCAAACCGGCTCGGGCGGCAGCATCGGTGGCTGCATCGACATGCACACCGCCTTTGATTTTGAGCTCGCGCAGCTGCTCGGGCGTCAGGGCGCTGACTTGCAAACCCCAAGTCTGCGCCAGCGCGTTGCCCTTGGCATTGCTTGGCTTGGGGCGCTCTGAGCTGGCGGTGTTTTCAGGGGCAAACTCACCGATGCTGACATTGACATCACGGGCGGCACCACGCCGCCAGACCTGAATGGTGGCCTTGCTACCCGGCTTGAGGTTTCCGATTTCGCGCGGCAAGTCATTGGCCTTTTCGATGTTCGCATCGTTGACCTTCAAGATGATGTCACCGGCTTCGATGCCCGCTTTGCTGGCCGGGCCATCGGGCTCGACCGCGCGCACCAAGGCGCCACGTGCTCGGGTCAAGCCCAAAGACTCGGCCACTTCTTTACTGACTTGGTCGATTTGCACACCGATGCGACCGCGTTGCACCCGACCGTTGGTGCGCAACTGGTCGCTGATGCGCACGGCCTCATCGATGGGAATGGCAAACGAGATGCCCATGTAGCCACCGGAGCGAGAGTAGATCTGGCTGTTGATGCCCACGACTTCGCCTGCCATGTTGATCAATGGCCCACCCGAGTTGCCCGGATTGATGGCCACATCGGTTTGAATGAAGGGCAAGTATTCACCGGTGTCGCGCTGTTTGGCGCTGACGATGCCTGCGGTGACGGTGTTTTCAAGGCCAAAAGGCGAGCCAATCGCCATGACCCATTGGCCCGCGCGCAGCTTGCCCACATCGCCAACGCGCACAGCGGGCAAGCCACTGGCATCGATTTTGACCACGGCCACATCGGTGCGCTTGTCAGAACCCACGATCTTGGCTTTGAATTCGCGCTTGTCGGCCAGAGTGACCACCACCTGATCGGCTCCCTCGACCACGTGCGCGTTGGTCATGATGTAACCATCACCGGTCAAGATGAACCCCGAGCCGATGCCACGCTGCTGCTCTTCGGGCTGAGCGGGGCGCGAGGGTCGATTGGGTTGTTGCGGCTGGCGTGGGTTGGGCATGGGCACACCAAAGAAGCGCCGCAACAACTCTTGCATTTCTTCATCGGGAGCGCCAGCGCCTTCGGCATTGCGTTGAACTTTTTCAAGGGTGCGGATGTTGACCACCGAGGGTCCCACCTGCTCGACCAAATCGGTGAAGTCTGGCAACCCCCGAGTCGAGGCAATGGCTGCATGGGGGGAGGTGGCGGCAGCAGGGGCCTGACTTTGGGCTTGCGCTGGCACCAGTTGATTCAGGGCATACAGTGCCACCACGGACAACAACACTGCACTCAACCATGTTTTGAGTGACATCAGGGCACTTTTCATATCGATCTCCGTTCAATCGTTGGGGTGCAATTCAAAGCCAAGCGCAGCTCTTGCCATGACACAGGATCTGAACGACACAACCAGACCCACTGAGGCCAGCGCCACGCCACTGGACCAGGTTCATTTGAGGGCGAAATGCGCAAACACAAGAGGCCACCCACATCGAATACTTTGACTCCATCGACAGCCAAGGGGGTGCCCCCCTGGCTGTGCCAGATCCACTGTGGGGATTGCCAACACAGTTGACCCTGAGCTGCACGGGGCATGGCCATCAGCACCAAGGCCAGCAAAGCCGACAGCCAGCCCAAGCCCGAATCAAGTCCGTGCCAGGGCTGTGATACATGAATGGCCCCGTACCAGGTCAGGGTCAAGCCGCCGACCCAAGCACGACGGATGCCGGGGGGCACCGATGCCGCGCGATGCCATGTCTGTCGGACACTGGCCATGATGGGGTGTTCAGCTCAGGCGCTTGAAGACCAAGGTGCCGTTGGTGCCGCCAAAACCAAAGTTGTTTTTCACGGCCACGTCGATGCGAGCGTCGCGAGCCACATGGGCGCAATAGTCCAGGTCACACTCGGGATCGGGCTGATGCAAATTGATGGTGGGCGGAATCTTTTGGTGGTGCAGCGCGAGCACGGTGAAGACGCTTTCAATGCCACCTGCCCCACCCAGCAAGTGACCGGTCATGGATTTGGTGGAGCTCACCACCATGCGTTTGGCATGGTCGCCCAAGGCGGCTTTGATGGCATTGGTTTCGTTGACATCGCCCAACGGGGTGGAGGTGCCATGTGCGTTGAGGTAGTCGACCTGATCGGGGTTGACGCCGGCATTGCGCAAAGCATTGACCATGGCCCGACGTGGGCCGTCCATGTTGGGGGCGGTCATGTGGCCGGCATCGGCACTCATGCCGTAGCCACTCAGTTCGGCATAGATACGGGCACCGCGTTTTTTGGCGTGCTCGTACTCTTCAAGCACCAACACACCGGCACCTTCACCCAACACAAAGCCATCTCGGTCTTTGTCCCAGGGGCGAGAGGCGGCCGTGGGATCATCATTGCGGGTGGACAAAGCACGCATGGCCGCAAAACCGCCAACACCCAAGGGGGACACCGTGGCTTCAGAGCCACCCGCCACCATGACATCGGCGTCGCCGTATTCAATCAGACGCCCTGCTTCGCCAATGCTGTGCAAGCCCGTGGTACAGGCGGTGACCACAGCCAAGTTGGGGCCTTTGAAACCTGTGCGCATGGACACATGCCCAGAGATCATGTTGATGATCGAGGCGGGCACAAAAAATGGAGAAATGCGACGCGGCCCGCGGCTGGTGAGTTCGCCATGGGTGTCTTCAATCAGGGGCAAGCCACCGATGCCTGAACCGATCACACAACCGATGCGCTCGGCCAACTCTTCGCTCAAGGCCTCACCCGTGGGCAAGCCCGCATCGGCCACCGCTTGGGCAGCCGCCACGATGCCGAAATGGATGAAGGCATCCATAGCCCTGGCTTCTTTGGGCGCGATGTAGGCATCCAGGTCAAGACCTTTGACCTCACCGGCAAACTTGACCGAGAAGGCACTGGCATCAAACCGGGTGATGGGAGCGATGCCAGATTGGCCAGCCAACAAATGGGCCCAGGCGTCTGCCACCGTGTTGCCAACGGGGCTGACACAACCCAGACCGGTCACGACGACGCGACGACGGCTCATGGGTGGTGCAAATTACTTTTGATGGGAAACAGCGTAGTCGATGGCGTTTTGCACCGTGGTGATCTTCTCGGCGTCTTCGTCGGGAATCTCAATGCCAAACTCATCTTCCAAGGCCATCACCAATTCAACGGTGTCAAGCGAGTCGGCACCCAAATCGGCCACAAAGGCTTTTTCGTTGGTGACTTGAGACTCTTCCACGCCAAGTTGCTCGGCGATGATTTTTTTGACACGTGCTTCGATATCGCTCATGGTTCCCTCAAAGGGTTGTAAGAAATGATGTCCGACATTTTACCCTGTCAGGACGGCAGGTTTGAAATCAAAGGCCAAAAAGTGCCCGTGGACATGGAATTTACACCATGGCCATGCCACCATTGACATGCCATTCTTGTCCCGTGACGTAGGCAGCACCGGGGCTTGCCAAAAATGCGACCACGGCGGCGATGTCTGCGGGTTTGCCCAGGTGACCCAATGGAATTTGGGCCAGCAAGGCTTGTTGTTGCGCGTCAGGCAGGGCCGCAGTCATGTCGGTTTCAATGAAACCTGGCGCCACGCAGTTGACCGTGATGCCTCGGCTGCCCAACTCTTTGGCCAGTGCGCGTGTCATGCCTGCCACCCCCGCCTTAGAGGCCGCGTAATTGGCTTGCCCAGGGTTGCCCATGGCCCCCACCACACTGGTGATGTTGATGATGCGTCCCTGACGCTGCTTCATCATGGGCCGGGTGACGGCACGGCAAAGTCTGAACACTGCACGCAAATTGGTGTCCATGACGGCATCAAAATCTTCGTCTTTCAGGCGCATGGCCAGCATGTCGCGGGTGATGCCCGCGTTGTTGACCAGCACATGCAAACCCCCGTGCTCTTTGACGATGTGATCGATCAGCGCGTCGCAAGCCGCATCGTCGGTGACGTTCAGTGCCACGCCCTGAACGCGCCCTACGCCCGCCAAATTTTGGGTGATGGCCTGGGCGCCGGCCTCGGTGGTGGCGGTGCCCACCACCGAAAAGCCTTGTCTGGCCAGTTCTTGAGCAATGGCAGCGCCAATGCCCCGGCTGGCGCCAGTCACCAATGCAACAAGAGGGGTCGAGGTGTCGTTCATGTCAGGCTCCGAGTGCAGCACGGGTCTCTGTCAAAGAAGTGGGGTCAAAGATGGCGCCGCTTTGTAAATCTGGGTCGATGCGCTTGACCATGCCAGCCAACACTTTGCCTGGTCCACATTCAATGATGTGGGTGGCGCCTTGGGCTTTCAAGGCTGCGATGCACTCGACCCAGCGCACTGGACCGAAGGCTTGACGGTACAAGGCATCACGGATCGCATCGGCTTGGGTTTGCACGGTGACGTCGATGTTGTTGACCACGGCAATGCTGGGGTGTTTCAGTTCGATCTGAGCCAGGCGCTCACGCAGTCGCTCGGCGGCGGGCCTCATCAATGCGCAATGAAAGGGGGCCGACACCGGCAAAGGCAGAGCGCGTTTGGCCCCCATGGCTTTGAGGGCTTCGCAGGCACGGTCCACGGCGGCTTTGCTGCCTGCGATCACGGTTTGTCCGGGGTCATTGAAATTGGCCGCAGAGACCACGGCGTCAGCGCCTAACTCGGCCTGAACGCTGGCACACCCGTCGATGACCTGGGCTGCACTCAGACCCAAAATGGCCGCCATGGCACCTTGACCAACCGGTACCGCCTCTTGCATGGCTTGCGCTCGCAAGCGCACCAGTGGAACGGCTTGCGACAGACTGAGCACGCCGCTGGCCACCAAGGCCGAGTACTCACCCAAAGAATGACCCGCCATGGCAATCGGCATGGCCCCGCCCTCGGCTTGCCAAGCCCGCCAAGCGGCGATGGCAGCCACCAACATCACAGGCTGGGTGTTGGCGGTCAAAGCCAAGGCTTCTTTGGGCCCTTGACTGATGAGCTGGGCCAAGTTTTCACCCAAGGCATCACTGGCCTCGGTCAAGGTGGCGCGCACCGCAGGGTGATCGCCCCAGGCATCCAACATGCCCACAGCTTGCGAGCCTTGCCCCGGAAATACAAATGCAAACGAAGTCATGAGTGGCGCTGTCCTGTGTCAATACTGAATGAGGGCCGCACCCCAGGTGAAACCACCCCCGACCCCTTCGAGCATGAGACGTTGCCCACGCTGAATGCGACCATCGCGCACGGCGGTGTCCAAAGCCAAAGGAATCGAAGCAGCAGAGGTGTTGCCGTGCTCTTGCACGGTCAACACCACTTTGTCCATGGGCAAACCCAGTTTACGAGCGGTGCTTTGAATGATTCTGATGTTGGCTTGGTGTGGCACCAGCCAATCGATGTCGGTTTTTTGTAAATGGGCTTTTTGCAACACACTCAGGGCGGCCTCTTCCAAGACGCCCACGGCCAATTTAAAAACCGCTTGACCTTCCATTTTCAGCACCGGGTCGCCCAAGATTTGGCCATTTTGCACATGACCAGGCACGCACAAAATGTCCACATGTCGCCCATCGGCACGCATTTCGGTGGCCAAAATACCGCCTGGCTCAGAGCTGGCCTCTAACACCACCGCCCCGGCGCCATCGCCAAACAGCACACAAGTGGTGCGGTCCTTGAAATCGAGCAGCCTGGAAAACACCTCGGCTCCGACCACCAAAGCCCGTTTGGCATTGCCAGCGCGCAACATGGCATCGGCCACACCCAGCGCATACACAAATCCAGCACACACGGCCTGCACATCGAATGCAGGAGCCCCCAACAGACCCGCCGCCGCGGGGCTGGTTTGAGAGAGTTTGTGCTGCAAGATGCAAGCGGTCGATGGAAACACCATGTCTGGCGTGGACGTGGCCACGATGATCAAATCAATGTCTTGAGGCTGCACGCCTGCAGCCTGCAAGGCGCGCATACTGGCCTCGAATGCCAAGTCCGATGACTTGACACCTGCATCGACAAAGTGGCGTGCCTGAATGCCGGTGCGCTCGATGATCCATTGATCAGAGCTCTCGACTCCATCGGCGGCCAGTTGGGCCACCAAATCGGCATTGGTCAGTCTTTTGGGGGGCAAATGACTGCCCGTGCCAATCAGGCGTGAGTGGATGGAATTCATGTCTGTGATGGGGATTCACCAGGGTTGCCGATGGCACTCAACAACGGGGCGGCGTGAGCGATTCTGGCTTGTACTTTGTGCATCAATTGATGATAGGACGCATCATACGCGCGCAACAAGGCCCGCTGAAAAGCAAAGGCATCGGCAGAGCCATGGCTTTTGAACACCAGTCCACGCAACCCCAACAAAGCCGCACCGTTGTAACGCCTGTGGTCAACCTTCTTTTTAAAGGCTTTTAGCACCGGATAGGCAAAAATAGCGGCAATATAACCCAAAATGCTTGATTTAAAGCCTTCTTTGAGAAACCCGGAGACCATGGTGGCCAGGCCTTCACTGGCTTTCAGGGCCACATTGCCGACAAAACCATCACACACCACAATGTCCACAGTTCCCTTGAAAATGTCGTTGCCCTCAACATTGCCGTAAAAGTTTAAATCGCCATTTTTAGCAGCAGATCGCAACAATTCGGCAGATTTTTTGATGACTTCGTTGCCTTTGATGATTTCTTCGCCGATGTTGAGCAGGCCCACCGTGGGCTCTGTTTGCTCTTGCAAGACCGACACCAGAGCCGAACCCATGACCGCAAACTGCAGCAAGTGCTCAGGCGAGCAATCGACATTGGCCCCCATGTCCAGCATGGTGGTGGCCGTGCCTTTGGCGTTGGGGAATTGGCCAGCAATGGCGGGACGGTCGATGCCATCCAAGGTTTTGAGGACGTAGCGCGCAATGGCCATCAATGCCCCGGTGTTGCCAGCCGACACAGCGGCATGGGCATGGCCTGACTTGACCTGCTCGATGGCATACCGCATGCTGGATTGACGTTTGCGACGCAAGGCCACTTCGACGTTGTCGTCCATGGCCACCACCTCATTGGCATCGACCCAAGTGGTGCGCTCAGGCAAGACCGCGGGACGCGCGGCGGGAAGGCCCACCAAGATCAAATGGGCATCGGGCCTGGCTTTTAAGAATTGACGACAAGCCGGCAGGGTGATGGCCGGGCCATGGTCGCCCCCCATGACATCCACAGAGATGGTGATCATGGGCTTACAACCAAAGATGGGGAGTGAATGGCGGACTGACCGTCATCAAGACAAAGGCCCGCGACACCAAGTGACACGGGCCTTGTGGATGCCAAGAGATCAGGCTTCGTTTTTGGTCTTGAGGACCTTGCGACCACGGTAAAAGCCGTTGGGGCTGATGTGGTGGCGCAAATGGGTTTCACCCGTGTTGGGCTCAACGGCCAAACCTGGCACGCCCAGGGCATTGTGTGAACGGTGCATGCCGCGCTTGGACGGCGATTTTTTGTTTTGCTGAACGGCCATGATGGGCTCCTGGTCGTGGAGAGAAAATGGGGCGCACATTGAAGGACCACGACCTTTGATCCGTATTCGTGCGACAAGCCCAAGATTATAACCTTTTTTGCGATCAAGCCCCAATCTCCTGCACCGAAGCTTGCGGGCGTTGGCAGGATTCGTGTCGTGGCACCAGCGGCAGGGCCAAAATCAGTTCGTCTTCGATCAAGGTCCAGGCATCAAACTGGGTGCTGGCGACCAATAGATCTTCTTCGGCTTGGTCGTCTTGCTCTTGGGCGGCTTGCTCAGTCGAGACGAAACGAAACTCTCGATCCACCATCAATTCTTGCTGCAAGGGCTCTAGACAGCGCTGACAAATCATATGCAAGCAGGTTTGGGCCTGTACTTGCATCCAGGTCTGATGAGCTCCGCCACGCAGCTCACGGGTCTGCCCGGACAAACTCCAGTGAACCCAACCAGAAGGCCCAGGGGCATTTTGCTCGGCTTGCAATCGGCTCAGATGGGCCAAAGATGTTTGACCAGAGACTGAGCCCGCCTGCCTGGCGAATGCGCGCACATCAAGTCTTTGCGGGTCCCAATCTTTTTTCATGTCTTCAGTGTAAGAGAATATTGGGCATGAATAGCTTGAATCTGACTTTGCCCCGTCCTTTGGTGCTGGGCTCGACCTCGCGCTATCGGCGCGAGTTGTTGCAGCGACTGAATGTGCCCTTTGAGGTGGCCGCCCCCGATGTCGATGAAACACCCTGGGCTGGCGAATCGCCAACCCAACTGGCTCAACGGTTGGCTTTGGCCAAAGCCCAAGCAGTGGCCGCACGTTTTCCCCAAGCTGTGGTGATCGGCTCGGACCAAGTGGCCGATTTGAATGGCACGCCTTTGGGCAAACCCTTGCAGCACGATCGAGCGGTCGAGCAGTTGCGTGCCATGAGCGCTCAGGTGGTGGTGTTTCAGACGGCGCTGGCCGTGGTGTGCCAGGCCACTGGCTTTCAGGCCCAAGATCTGGCCAGCGTCAAGGTGCGCTTTCGCGCCCTGAGTGAATCCACGATTGAAACGTATTTGCGCATCGAACAACCCTACGATTGTGCGGGCAGCGCCAAAAGTGAAGGCCTGGGCATTGCTTTGCTGGAGTCCATCGACAACGATGACCCCACCGCTTTGGTGGGACTGCCCTTGATCCGCACCTGCCAGCTGTTGCGCCAGGCGGGCCTGCCCCTGCTGTGACGTTCATGGACAAAGGAGCCTTGTACCTGGTTCCAGCACCGCTGGATTTTGGCACCTCAGAGTCGCGGCCGTTGACCGAGGTGCTGCCCGAACTGACCTTGCAAAAGGCCGCCGGCTTGCAGCATTGGGTCACGGAAAACGCCAAAACTTTGCGTGCATTTTTAAAACGGGTTGCAATCACTCACCCCTTGTCTTGCCCACTGCAAGCGCTGCAGGTGCAAGAGTTGCCCAGGTCCGTGCACAAGGCAGGTGACCACTTGCCCGGCTTTGATGCCCGCCACCTGTTGGAGGCGGCCCTGCAAGGGCATGATGTGGGCCTGAGCAGCGAGGCGGGCATGCCCGCTGTGGCAGATCCGGGCTCTTCGGTGGTGCGTGCCGCACATGAACTGGGCGTGCGAGTGGTGCCTTTGGTGGGACCGGTGTCACTGCTGTTGGCCTTGGCCGCCAGCGGATTGAATGGACAGAACTTTGCCTTTGTCGGCTATCTGCCGCAAGACGCCGCGCAGCGCCAGACCCGACTGAAACAGTTGGAGCAATTGGCCATCAAAACTGGGCAATCCCAGTTGTGGATTGAGACCCCGTACCGCAATGCCAGCATGTTCGAGGCCGCCTTGCTCACACTGCAACCGAACACACGTTTGTGTGTCGCTTGCGGGTTGACGCTGGCCGACAGCCAGGTTCGCACCCACACGGTGGCCCATTGGCGCCAACACCCATGGATGATTGGCGCTCAAACCCCCACCGTGTTTGCATTGGGGGTCTGAAACCCCTTTAGTGGATGGTCGCCATGCCGTGCAAGGCCTTGACAGCGCCTTGACCGACGGCGGCGCCAAAGCGTTTGGCCAATCTCTCGGCCACGTTTTCCCGGCGGGTGTAGTCGATCACATCCTCAGCACCCACCACGTCCCGAGCCACCGAACCCAGGCTGCCTAATTCATCGGCCAAGCCCAACTTGATGGCTTGCTCACCCGTCCAGAACAAGCCACTGAAAATTTCGGGGGTTTCTTTCAGGCGATCACCACGCCCCTCACGCACCACAGAGATGAACTGCTGGTGAATTTGATCCAACATGGCTTGGGCCAATGCTTTTTGGTGTTTGTTCAAAGGACTGAAAGGGTCCAGCATGCCTTTGTTCTCTCCTGCTGTGAGCAAACGGCGCTCAACCCCCAACTTGTCCATGACGCCCGTGAAGCCAAATCCATCCATGAGCACACCGATGCTGCCCACGATGCTGGCCTTGTCCACATAAATGCGATCGGCGGCGACGGCGATGTAATAGGCCGCCGACGCGCAACTGTCTTCGACCACGGCATAAACCGGTTTGTCGTGTTTAGACTTCAGGCGCTTGATCTCGTCATTGATCAAGCCCGCATGCACAGGGCTGCCACCAGGCGAGTTGACACGCAACACCACGGCCTTGGCCCCTTCGTCGTCAAAGGCTTCGCGCAATGCGTCCAACACCTCTTCGGCATCGGTTTCATTGCCAGCACCAATCTCACCCCGGATCTCGATCAAGGCAGTGTGTGGGCCAGACACATCAGAGCCCGCCCCTGCTTTGTGCAAACCCAACCCAATCAGCGCCACCACCAATGTCAGCCAGGCCAAGCGAAAGGCAATTTTCCAGCGTCTGGCAGCACGTTGCTCAGCCACGTTTTGCAACAACAATTGTCTAAGGGTGTCGCGCTCCCACGAAGGGGCGTCTTGCATGTCGTTCATGTCAGATTCAAAAGGGTACAGGTTTGAGAATGTAAGAAGTATGCCAGTGGATCACACCCTCATGCTCGCTCAGGGCAATTGGGATCAAGCCACCCCGACCTGGCCCGCCCTTGCAAGCCCCCGTGGCAGGGTCATACAAAGCGCCGTGGGTGGCGCAGATGATGAAGCGGCCACTGTCATCCATGAAACGATTGGGCTGAAAATCCAGCTCCATGGCCACATGCGTGCATCGGTTCAGATAAGCGCGCGCTTGGCCTTGGTGCCTGATGGCAAAAGCGCGACAAGTTTGCCCACCATACACCACGTCAAAGGGCACGCCCAAGCCGCCCTCGATCAACTCATGGCTGTGGCACAAAGCAATGGCCGACTCATCCATGAGTCAGCAGCCATTGGCGCAATTCAGTCACCGAATGAGCCACGCTCAAGGGGCGCCATCGGTCAAAGGCGCTGGGCTCATGCGCACCGTAGCTCACGCCAATGCTGGCGCACCCTGCATGGTGAGCCATCTCTAAATCATGGGTGGTGTCACCGATCATCAAGGTGCGCTCAGGGGATACGCCCAACTCGGACATCAGCTCTTTGAGCATCAGCGGATCGGGTTTGCCAGCGGTTTCATCGGCCGTGCGTGAACCGTCAAAGAGGTGGTGCAACTCGACGCTGTCCAAGGCCTGGTTCAGGCCGGCTCGGCTTTTGCCTGTGGCCACGGCCAGCAGGTGTTGTCGAGCGCGCAACTCATGCAACAACTCCAGCACCCCATCAAACAAACTGAGGTCATCTTGATGTTTCAGGTAATGATATCGGTACCGTTCGTTGAGCATGGGGTAACGGTCTTTGGGCACATCAGGGGCTGCGTGGGCCAAGGCTGGCATCAAGGCCATGCCAATCACATAGGCTGCATCTTGCGCACTGGGCACTGTTCCACCGACATCGCGCACCGCCTCTTGGATGCAGCGCACGATGATGGCGGTGCTGTCAAACAAGGTTCCGTCCCAATCAAAAGCAATCAGGTCAAAGCGACGCAACGGGGCCTCCGGGTTGCAAGGTGTCCACGAATTGTTGCAGCTCAGCGGGCAATGGGCTCTCTAGTCGCAGGTTTTCCCCACTGCTGGGGTGGCGAAATTGCAAACGCCAAGCATGCAAAAACATGCGCTTGAGTCCCAACTTTTGTAATTTCCGGTTGGCTTCAAAGTCACCGTACTTGTCATCCCCCAAAATCGGGTGTCCGAGGCTGGCCAAATGCACCCGTATCTGATGGGTGCGACCGGTTTTGATGGTGACTTCCAACAAAGTGCAAGAGCCCACCAGTTTCGCCACCTTGATCAAGGTGATGGCGCGCATGCCTTTGGGGCCGTCTTTAGCAACCACCCGCACTCGGCGCTCACCTTCGCCCTGGCCGTTGGGCAGCAGGTATTTTTCAAGTGGCAGATCAATCACCTTGCGGTTCGAAGGCCACTGTCCCTGAACCAAGGCCAAGTAGGTCTTGCCGGTCTCGCGATCGCGAAACTGGTCTTGCACATGTTTGAGGGCACTTCGTTTTTTGGCCACCAGCAACACGCCACTGGTCTCGCGATCCAGTCGGTGAACCAACTCCAGCATGCGGGCCATGGGTCTGGCCTGTCGCAATTGCTCGATCACCCCAAAGCTGACCCCGCTGCCCCCATGCACGGCCACACCCGAGGGCTTGTCGATGGCCAACAAGCAGTCGTCTTCGTGGAGCACAGGAAATTCACGAGCCGGGGCAGCACCCCCTTCTGATTTGGGGCTGCTCAGCCGCAAGGGCGGAACCCTGATCAAGTCATCGGTTTGGATGCGGGTATCGGCAGCGGCTCGGCCTTTGTTCAAGCGCACTTCACCCGAGCGGATGATGCGGTAAATCAAGGTTTTGGGGGCCCCTTTGAGGTGACGCATCAAAAAGTTATCCAAG
Organism: uncultured Limnohabitans sp.; assembly: GCA_963923185.1. Taxonomy (GTDB): domain Bacteria; phylum Pseudomonadota; class Gammaproteobacteria; order Burkholderiales; family Burkholderiaceae_C; genus Limnohabitans. Next base: position 31,249 of record CAWUNN010000001.1, read on the forward strand.
CGTTGACCGTCAGACTCGGGGTCAACCCTTATATTTTGAACCTTTTGTGCATTTCCATTCGGTTCAGCGTCTATAATGTTGTTCACCAGCGATGGTTTCCAAGTGCTTGAAATAAAAACAGATTAAAGCACGAACAAACCCCGCTGTGAGGCCGACACCCCCAAATCCAATTTGACGTGTTGCTTGAAACGCAATCCATTGGATGAGGTTGGGGCCGGTGTCTGAACACAAAACGGAATATGTGAATCGCCAGATTTTTGTACAAGCTGGCGACGGATCCCAAGCGAGAACAAACGCATGATGGTGGTAGGAATGTGGTTGCTGACATTGCTGAACTGGTGGATGCCAGCACAGCGGTCGGTGCCTGCACGCCCGCTCACTTTTGCGCCTGCGGCTTTGCCTGCATGGTCCATGCGTCAACGTCAACCCCTGACTCGACTCGCCCTCATCCATCATCTCTCGCACCGCCGTCGTCTTTGACGAACGGCCCTCGTGCGTGATTCCTGACTGTTCAGCCATTGGTTTTCTGGGTGTCTGTGGCTCCACGGAGCTGTGATGTTTTGAACAAAGGAATGCATCATGAAACGGATGCTGATCAACGCCACCCAGGCAGAAGAACGCCGGTTGGCCATCGTAGATGGGCAAAAACTGCTGGACTACGAAATCGAAATCGAAGGTCGCGAACAGCGCAAAGGCAACATCTACAAAGCCGTGGTGACACGGGTCGAGCCCTCTCTTGAGGCTTGTTTTGTCGATTACGGTGAAGAGCGGCATGGCTTTTTGCCCTTCAAAGAAATCTCTAAGCAGTACTTTGCACCCGGTGTGGCGCCCAGCCAAGCCCGCATCCAAGATGTGATCAAAGAAGGCCAAGAGCTGCTGATTCAAGTCGAAAAAGAAGAACGTGGCAATAAAGGCGCGGCACTGACCACCTTCATCAGTCTGGCGGGACGCTATGTGGTGCTGATGCCCAATAACCCTCGTGGTGGCGGTGTCAGTCGCCGCATCGAGGGTGAAGACCGCAACGAACTCAAAGAAGCCATGGACCAGTTGGAGTACCCCAACGGCATGTCCATCATCGCCCGCACCGCCGGCATTGGCCGCAGTGCACCCGAATTGCAATGGGACTTGAATTACCTGCTCAAACTGTGGAGCGCCATCGATGGCGCTGCCCAGTCTGGCAAAGGTGCGTTCCTGATTTACCAAGAATCCAGTCTGGTGATTCGCGCCATTCGCGATTACTTCAACTCGGACATTGGCGACATTTTGATCGACACCGATGACATTTATGAGCAGGCACACCAGTTCATGTCGCATGTCATGCCCGAGTTTGCCGCTCGGGTCAAACGCTATCGCGATGACACGCCTTTGTTCTCACGCTTTCAAATCGAGCACCAAATCGAATCGGCTTACGCCCGCACCGTGACCCTGCCCTCGGGTGGCGCCATTGTGATCGACCACACCGAAGCGCTGGTCTCGGTGGACGTGAACTCGGCACGCGCCATCAAAGGCGGTGACATCGAAGAAACCGCCACCCGCACCAACCTAGAGGCTGCCGATGAAGCGGCCCGCCAGATGCGCTTGCGCGATTTAGGCGGTTTGATCGTGATCGACTTCATCGACATGGAAGAAAGCCGCAATCGCCGCGAAGTCGAAAACCGTTTGCGAGATGCCTTGCGCCAAGATCGAGCCCGTGTGCAGTTTGGCTCGATCAGTAAATTTGGTTTGATGGAAATGAGCCGCCAGCGCCTGCGCCCAGCGCTGTCCGAGGGTGCATCCATCCCCTGCCCACGTTGCGGTGGCTCGGGCCATGTGCGTGACACCGAAAGCTCTGCCCTGCAAATTTTGCGGATCATCCAAGAAGAGGCCAACAAAGACAATACCGCGGCCGTGCATGCACAGGTGCCGGTTGAAGTGGCGTCGTTCTTGTTGAACGAAAAGCGCACCGAAATTGCCAAAATCGAGATCAAGCAGCGCATCAGTGTGCTGCTGGTCCCCAACAAAACCCTTGAGACCCCCAACTACCGATTGGAACGCCTCAAGCACGATGACCCGCGCCTGGATCGCATCGAAGCCAGCTACAAAATGGCCGAAGAGTTCGAGGACCCCACTGCGGTGACGCGTCGCTCGCAAGAGCCCACCAACAAACAAACCCCGGTGATCAAAGGCGTCTTGCCCGATGTGCCCGCGCCCATCGTCGAGCCCAAGCCAGCCCCAGTCAAGGCGGTGGCTGCTCCTGCACCTGCCGCCCCTGAAGCAGCCAGTTCGGGCTTCTTTGGTTGGATCAAAAAACTATTGGGTGGCTCTGCCGCTGCAGAAAAGGCCCCCGAGCCCGAGGTGGCCAAACCCGCCGCCAAAGAAGAGCGACGCGAAGGCCGAAATGGCCGTGGTGGCCGTGGCGGTCGCCGCAATGAACGCGGCTCTGATCGGGGTGAACGTGGCGAACGCTCAGATCGTTCTGAACGCTTGAGCGAAGGTCGCAGTGAAAGAGCCCCTTCCGAGGGACGCCCAGAGCGGGCCGCCCGTGGCGAGCGCAGCCCACGTGGTCAACGCGAGGTGGCCCCAGAGGTTCGCCAAGACCCCCTGAACCCCGAAGCCAGCGCCATCGACAAACCGGCCACTTCAGCCCCCTCAGAGGTCAACCCGGAAGGTCGTCGCGAACGTGGTGAACGCGGTGAGGGTCGTCGCGAGCGTGGCGAAGGACGCCGCGAACGTGCACCCAGAGCCGAACGCCCAGGGCGCGAAATGGCCGCCCCAGCCCCCGCTGAAGCAGCCACCGATGTGGCCTTGACCGCCCCCGTCACCGAAAACAACGATGTCGCAGAGGGTGAGCGCCGTGAACGCCGCAGCCGCGATCGTTATGGCCGTGAACGCCGTGGCGAGCGACCCGGACGCGATCCACAAGCCGAAGTCATCACCGATGTCGCTGCAGTGCCCGCCACACCACCCAGCCCAAAAACCGTCGGTGCAACCGCCCCCTCGACGGCACCCGCCCCACGCGCGGCGATGCCCGTCGTTCAGTCGTATCAACTGCCCGTTGAATCCTTGGTCGGCGTGGCTCAAACTGCGCAACTGGAGTGGATTCAATCGGACCCGGCCCGTGTGGCTCAAGTGCAAGCCGCCATCGCAGCAGAGCCCAAACCCATCCATGTGCCGCGCGAGCGTGCGCCCGTGGTGGTGGTGGACGAAGGCCCGCTGATTTTGGTCGAGACCCGCAAGGACCTGGGCCAAATCAAGATGCCGTTTGATGCGTGAAGCCGATTCACGCATGCAGACAAAAGGGGCCTGCGGGCCCCTTTTGTTTAGACATTGACCATGCCACTGAGCGAATGATTCGCCAGCAGCCGATTCAAAGCACCTGTCGGATGCCTTTGAGAAACTCAGCCACGGTGGCTGATTCTTGCCCCTGGGGTGCCGATTCGAGCAGTTGGATGATGCGGCTGCCAATCACCACGGCATCGGCCACCCGCCCCACCGCTTGGGCGGTGTCGGCATCGCGAATGCCAAAGCCCACGCCCACCGGGATCTTCACGTGCTGCCTGATGCGCGGCAGCATGGCTTCGACTGCCGAGGTGTCCAAATGCCCCGCCCCGGTCACGCCCTTGAGCGACACATAGTAGACGTAGCCCGAGGCCACACGCGCCACTTGGGCCATGCGCTCATCGGTGCTGGTGGGCGCCAGCAAGAAGATCAGATCCATCTGATGCGTTTGCAATGTGCGGGCAAAATCCACACACTCTTCGGGTGGATAGTCGACGATCAACACCCCGTCCACACCCGCCGCTGCGGCATCGCGCACAAAAGCCTGTGGCCCATGGTGCAGGTCATGACACTCGACCGGGTTGGCGTATCCCATCAACACCACCGGGGTGGTGGTGTCGGTTTGGCGAAATTGGCGCACCATCTCCAGCACCTGCACGGTGCCGATGCCCAATCGCAGGGCTGCCTCACCGGCTTTTTGGATCACAGGGCCATCGGCCATGGGATCGCTGAAGGGCACGCCCAGCTCGATGATGTCGGCGCCTGCCTTGACCATGGCATGCATCAGCTCAGGCGTGATGTCTGGCTTGGGAAAACCAGCCATGATGTAGGGAATCAAGGCCTTGCGTCCTTGGGACTGCAAGTGTTGCAGGGTGGTGGCGATGCGGCTCATGGCTGGATGCGAATGGGTTGTTCGGCGCCACCCTTGACCGATTGACCTCGGCAGCTGGGACGGCAATAAAAATCGGCGCTGCTCAAATCGGCCACGGTGCCGATGTCTTTGTCGCCACGCCCTGACAAATTGACCAAGATCGACTGATCAGGCTTCATGGTAGCGGCCAGCTTCATGGCATAGGCCACAGCATGACTGGACTCCAGTGCTGGGATGATGCCCTCGGTGCGACACAGATAATGAAACGCCTGCAAGGCTTCGGCATCGGTGATGCCGACATACTCGGCACGGCCGATGTCTTTCAAGAAAGCGTGCTCTGGCCCCACACCTGGGTAATCCAGACCCGCACTGACGCTGTGGGTCTCGGTGATTTGGCCGTTGCTGTCTTGCAAAATATAAGTTCGATTGCCGTGCAACACCCCAGGGGCGCCGCGCTGCAACGAGGCCGAGTGCTTGCCGCTGTCAAGCCCTTCGCCGGCCGCTTCGACGCCGATCAGTCGGGTGGCCGAGTAGCCGATGTAGGGATAAAAAATGCCCATGGCATTGCTGCCTCCGCCGACACAGGCGATCACCGCATCGGGTTGGCGACCATGGTGCATGGTGGGCATTTGCTGGATGCACTCTTCACCAATCACACTTTGAAAATCGCGCACCATCATCGGGTATGGATGGGGCCCGGCCACGGTGCCAATGATGTAGAAGGTGTTTTCGACATGGGTGACCCAGTCGCGCAGGGCCTCATTGAGGGCGTCTTTCAAGGTGCGGCTGCCGCTGTCGACGGGCACCACGGTGGCGCCCAGCAGTTTCATGCGATACACATTGGGGCTTTGGCGTTTGACGTCTTCGCTGCCCATGTACACCACACACTCCAGGCCATAGCGGGCACAGATGGTGGCGGTGGCCACGCCATGCTGCCCTGCCCCAGTCTCGGCAATGACGCGGGGCTTGCCCATGCGCTTGGCCAACATCGCCTGCCCAATGGTGTTGTTGATCTTGTGAGCGCCGGTGTGGTTCAAGTCTTCGCGCTTGAGGTAAATCTGGGCACCGCCCATTTCACGGCTCATGCGCGCAGCGTGATAAATGGGGGATGGGCGCCCTACAAAATGGGCCAACTCGTATTTGAACTCGCGCACAAATTCAGGGTCGGTGCGGTATTTTTGGTAAGCGGCATTCAGTTCTTGAATGGCATAGGTCAGGGTTTCGCTGACAAAGCTGCCACCGTAGGGACCGAAGTGGCCGCTGGTATCGGGCTGCTGATATGTGGTCATACCGGTTGCTTTTAAGAAGGCGCTCGACTTTGGCCGAGCGGGGTTTAAGAGACGCAGGCCTGTCGGACAGCCTGAACAAAATTCAATATCTTTTGCGGATCTTTGATGCCTTTGGCCGATTCAACGCCCGAGCTGACATCCACAGACAGCGAGCGTCCCCGCCCCCGCAAGGCGCGCAGGCCATCGACCACGTTTGCAGGTGTGAGTCCACCAGACAAAACGAGGTGAGAGTTGACGTTTTGAGGCAGCAGTGACCAATTGAATGTTTGGCCTGAGCCACCGTAACCCGACACCAAGGTGTCCAGCAACAAGGCATCGGCCTGTGAATAGTCTTGGGCGTATTTTACGAGGTCAAATCCGGCTTGGGGATCTGAGGGGATTCGGGCCGCCCGAATCCAGCGCCGCCCCAACTCTTGGGCCAAATGGGCACAAAACCCAGGCGTCTCGTCTCCATGAAATTGCAGCCATGCACCTGGCACCTGGGCACAAGCTTGCCTGACCTCGGCCTCGGTGGGGTTGACAAACAGCAGCACGGGCGAGACAAAGGCTGGCAAGCGACGCGCCAGCTCGCCCGCACGCGTAGCACTGACAGCCCGCGCACTGTGCGGCCACAGCACAAAGCCCAAAGCCTGTACCCCCGCCTGAACGGCCGCATCGACATCGACCTCGCGGGTCAAACCACAGACCTTGATGGGCACAAACTGGGTGTTCATGGCAGGGCATCATACCCGGCTACCCACTGGGGCAGCCCCCAGTGTGCCTCGTAGACGGGTCCCAAGAAATACAAGCCATCGGGCGCGAAAGTGGGCGCTGCGGCGTCGCGGTCGCACGCCTTGAGCACCTGTTGCATCCAGTCTGGCGCCTGCAGGCCTTGGCCGATGTGGATCAGGCAGCCC
>CAWUNN010000002.1:0-27921 GCA_963923185.1 uncultured Limnohabitans sp.
GTACCAGGGCAAGCATTGTGGATTGGCCATGGCATCTCGGTTCAAGACTTTTTCAATGGGCTGCCCCAACATCAGTTTTTTGATTGGCAGCTCTTGTTTCTTGCCTGACAAGGTGCGCGGAATCTCTGCCACTTGGAAGATTTCATCGGGCACAAAGCGCGGACTCAAGGCATCGCGTACGGCTGCATTCAAGCGTGCACGCAAAGCATCGGTCAATTGAACGCCTTCACGCAAGGCCACAAAAAGGGGCATGTAGCTCTCACGCCCCAGGTATTCCAGATCAACCACCATCGAGTCCAGCACTTCGGGCAAGGCTTCGACCGCGCGGTACAACTCGCTGGTGCCCATGCGCAAGCCATGTCGATTGATGGTGGCATCGCTGCGACCATAGATGATGCAGCGGCCTTCGGGCGTGATCTTGAGCCAGTCACCATGTCGCCATACCGCACCGGCCTCAGGACCCAGATCACCACCGCCGGGTTTTCGCCCTTGGCCAGGCGCATACATGTCAAAGTAGCTGCCCAGGTATCGCTGGTGGTCGGTATCGCCCCAGAAAAATGGGGGCATGCTGGGCAAGGGTTGTGTGACCACCAATTCGCCCACCTCGTTTTCAACCGGTTGGCCCTGCTCGTTCCAGGCCTCGACAGCGACCCCTAAAAAACGGCATTGCATCTCACCGGGCACCATGGGCATTTCGCGATGGCCCCCGACATAGGCGCCGGCATCGGTGCCGCCTGAGATGTTGCACCACCAGACATCGGGGCGCTGGCGTTGACCGGCGCGGTCATACACCTGGCGCATGGCCTGGCTGCCCCATGATTGGGTCTCGGGGCTCAAAGGCGAGCCCGTGGTGCCCAATGCGCGCACATGGGTCAAGCCGTCGATGGCCGACAAATCCACTTGCGCCTTCATGCAGTTGGCAAAGTAAGCCGCACCTGCGCCAAAAAAGCTCACCCGCTCGCGCGCCGCATAGCGCCACAACACGCCCCAATCGGGTCGTTCTTTGGAGCCACCGGGGTTGCCGTCGTACAACACACAGGTTGTGCCACTGAGCAAGCCACTGAGCTGCGCGTTCCACATCACCCACCCGGTTGAGCTGTACCACAAGAATCGCTCACCCCAAGAGTTGGTCTCGTAGCTGCACCCGACGTCGTAGTGGATGTTTTTGTGGGCCATGCCGTTGAGCAAGGTGCCGCCATGGGTGTGCACAATGGGCTTGGGCAGACCCGTGGTACCGCTGCTGTAAACAATCCACAAAGGGTGATCAAAAGGCAACCACAAGGGCGCAAAGCCAGGGTCTTCGCCTCCGGCAGCCACCACTTTGGCAAAGTCGGCACAATTGGGCAAATGGCCATTGCCCAGGTTGTGCCAATACACCAGGTGCTGCACAGTGGTCAAAGCCGCGCGCAACTCGGAGACGACGCCACTTCGATCATGGTCTTTGCCACCGTAGGTGACGCCATCGCAGGCAATCAACACCTTGGGCGTGATTTGCTTGAAGCGATCCAGCACCGCGTTGGTGCCCATGTCTGGCGCGCACACGCTCCAAATGGCGCCAACGCTGACGACCGCCAAAAACGCCACCATGGTCTCGGGGACATTGGGCAAATAAGCAGCCACCCGGTCACCCGGCCGCACCCCTTGGGCTTGCAAGTGGCGCGCCAGTGCGGCGACTTGTCTGCGCAAATCGGGCCAAGTCAATTCACGGCGTTGGCCTTTTTCGTTGTCGCTGATGATGGCCAACATGCCAGCGTGGTGTGCCGGGCTGACATGACGCAGCACCTGCTGGGCGTAGTTGACTTTGGCGCCCGGAAACCAAACAGCACCGGGCATGGCGTTTTTGGCCAAGACAGCGCTGTAGGGGGTGGGCGACTGCAGGTCCAGGTATTCCCACATCGTGCCCCAAAACTGATCGAGCTCTGTGACCGACCAACGCCACATGGCCTGGTAATCTTCAAACTTCAACCCATGGTGCTTTTCCAGCCATTGGGTATACAGCCTGACTTGTGGCACATAAGGAGCAGTGATCTGGGCGTTCGCATTCATGCCTGCAGTATGGCCGCACTGGCGTGAGGATTGAATTGATGAAAGCCCTAAATCCAGCAGACTTCACAGGGTTGTCACTGATGTCGATGTCCCTAGGGCCGCATCTGCAAAGCCAGCAGAAATTTGGCACACTGAGCACTTCACACGAGGCACACCATGACCCGCCAATTTGTAGACTTGTCCATCCACCTGGAAAACGACGTGCTCAGCGACCCGCCTGCATTTGCTCCGCGGATTGAGTATTTTTCGCACGAAAACACTTATGAGCAAATCGAGCCGTTTTTCCCGGGCTTGAAAAAGCAAGACTTGCCTGACGGAGAAGGTTGGGCCGTGGAGTTCATTCACCTGAGCACCCACAATGGCACCCACCTGGATGCACCGTACCACTTTCACAGCACCATGGACAAAGCCCTGGGTGACAAAAAGCCCGCCATCGCCATCGACCAGGTGCCGCTGGAGTGGTGCTTTCAACCGGGCGTGAAATTGGACTTCCGACATTTGCCCGATGGCCATGTGGTCACGGCCGCTGAAGTCGAGGCCGAACTCTTGCGCATTGGCCACACCTTGTCACCGCTTGAGATCGTGGTGGTCAACACGCGCGCTGGCCTGCGCTATGGACAACCCGACTACGTGGCCAGTGGCTGCGGCATGGGATACGAGGCCACCATGTATTTGCTGGAGCGCGGCGTGCGCTTGACTGGCACCGATGCCTGGAGCTGGGATGCCCCCTTTGTCCATACCGCAGACAAATACAGCGAGTCAAAGGACGCCTCGCTGATTTGGGAAGGGCACAAGGCGGGTCGTGACATCGGCTATTGCCACCTGGAAAAACTGCACAACCTTGAGGTCTTGCCCGCCAGTGGTTTTTACATCAGCTGCTTTCCACACAAGATCCGAGGTGCCTCTGCAGGCTGGACCCGCGCGGTGGCGATCTTTGACGACCAGCTGTTCAAATGAGCGTGCGCCGGTGCTTCAGGCGCCGGCGAGGCGCTTGCTTTTCCAGTAGACATCGTCACCGCCGTGCAGCCGGTTGAGCACGCGCGCCAACACAAACATCAAGTCCGACAATCGGTTCAGGTACTGACGAGGCGCATCATTCAATGCCTCTTCAAAACCCAACGCCACCACCGCACGCTCGGCTCGCCTGGCCACCGTGCGGCAAACATGAGCCAATGATGCGCCGCGGGTTCCTGCGGGCAAAATGAACTCTTGCAACTTGGGCAATTGGGCGTTGTAACGCTCAAGGGCTTGGTCCAAGTCAGAAACGGCATCGGCTTTCAGCAATTCAAAGCCCGGGATCGAAAGCTCACCCCCCAAGTTGAACAACTGGTGCTGCACTTCGATCAACAACTCGCGCACATCAGTGGGCATTTCTTCACACAGCAACACCCCGATGTTGGAGTTCAGTTCGTCGACATCGCCCATGGCATGCACGCGCAAGCTGTTTTTTGACACGCGCTGGTTGTTGCCCAAACCAGTGGTGCCGTTGTCTCCAGTGCGCGTGGCGATTTGCGTCAGTCGATTGCCCATGTGTTTCTCTTGCCAGTCCTTGTGTGCTGTTGATCATTCAAGATGGATGCCGTCATTCGCATGCAGGGTGGATCTCACCAAGTCATGATCTTGCCCGGGTTCATCAAATTGTGCGGATCCAATGCATGCTTGATGGTGCGCATCATGTCCACGGCACCGGTGCCAGCCTCGCGGATCAAAAAATCCATTTTGTGCAAACCAATGCCATGCTCACCCGTGCAGGTACCCCCCAATCGAATGGCTCGGTGCACCAGCGATTGATTCAAGCTTTCGGCCCGAGCAAACTCGTCTGCACTGTCGGGGTCGATGGCATAGCCAAAATGAAAGTTGCCATCGCCCACGTGACCTACCAAGAAGTAGGGAATCCCACTGGCCTCGGCCTCGGCCACCGACTCGAGCAAGCACTCGGCCAAGCGGCTGATGGGCACGCAGGTGTCGGTGCTGATGATGCGACAACCCGGCCTGGAGGTGAGCGCTGCAAAATAGGTGTTGTGCCGCGCGGTCCACAACCGGGTGCGCTCTTCGGGGGTGGTGACCCACTCAAAGGCTTGCCCCTGGTTGTCGCTGGCGATTTGTTGCACCAACTCAGCCTGCTCCTTGACGCCCGCTGGCGAGCCATGAAACTCCATGAGCAGCATGGGCTCTTCACGCAGGGTGAGTTTAGAGTAGGCATTGACCATGCGCACGCTGTTGGCATCGATCAGTTCCACACGGGCGATGGGCACGCCCATTTGAATGACCGAGATGGTGGTGTTGACCGCCTCGGCCAAACTGGGAAACGAGCAAATGGCGGCAGAGACCGCTTCAGGCAAGGGATAGATGCGCACCGTGATTTCGGTCATCACCCCCAAGGTGCCTTCGCTGCCAACGAACAAGCGAGTCAGGTCATACCCCGCACTGGATTTTTTAGCCCGCGTGCCGGTGCGAATGATCTCGCCGCTGGCGGTCACGACCTCTAGGGCCAAGACGTTTTCGCGCATGGTGCCATAGCGCACGGCGTTGGTGCCGCTGGCTCGGGTGGCGCTCATGCCACCGATGCTGGCATCGGCGCCTGGATCGATGGGAAAAAACAAACCGGTGTGTTTGATCTCTTCATTGAGTTGCTTGCGCGTCACACCAGGTTGAACCGTCACCGTCAAGTCTTCGGGGTTGATGGACAACACCTTGTTCATGCGACTGAGGTCGATGCTGACACCTCCTTGAATGGCCAACAAATGGCCTTCAAGCGATGAACCCACCCCGAAAGGAATGATGGGCACCTGGTGCTGCGCACAGATCTTGACCGCATCAGCGACATCTTGGGTGCTTTGTGCAAACACGACTGCATCAGGTGGGGGTACGGTGGTGAATGCCGATTCATCGCGACCGTGCTGCTCACGCACCACCTGTGCCAAGGAGCATTGCGCGCCAAAGCGTTGGCTCAGGGCTTGCAAAGCGCTTTGCGTGACTTCGCGTCTTGCCACCATGGGCAACACGTGTTCAGGTGTGGTCGGTGCGTTCATTGGTTTCCCTTGTCAATTGGGTAGAAGGTGCATTTTGCGTCAAGCGCTTTGAGCACGCAATTTGTCGATCAGGCCATTGAGCTCTTCAAGCGATCCAAATTGAATGGCCAATTCACCGGTGTCTTCGGTTTTACCGTGGCGTTTCACGCGTTTTTTGATGCGCACCTCGACTTGCGCCGTCAACAGGTCGGACAATTCTTCTTCCACCCGTTTGAGATCACGCGACTTTTCTTTTTGGGGCTTGGGTGAGACCAATTGAAAATCAGCACCCAGTTTTTTCACCAGCCTTTCTGTCTCTCGCACCGACATTTGGCGCGCCACAACCTGATGGCCTGCGGTGATTTGAGTGGTGCGATCCAAGGTCAACAGCGCGCGCGCATGACCCATGTCGATGTCACCGGCCATCAACATGTGTTGCACCGGCTCGGCCAAGTTCAGCAAGCGAAGCAGATTGCTGGCAGCGCTGCGCGAACGCCCCACCGCTTGCGCGGCTTGCTCGTGAGTCAGGCCAAACTCTTTGATCAAACGCTGCAGACCCTGCGCCTCTTCGAGTGGATTCAGGTCTTCGCGCTGGATGTTCTCAATCAAGGCCATGGCGGCCGCAGCCTCATTGGGCACCTCGCGCACCAACACGGGCACCTCAGTCAGCCCGGCCAAACGGCTGGCTCTGAAACGGCGCTCGCCAGCAATGATTTCGTATTTGCCCACATCGGGGCCTTGTGTCAAGCGACGCACCAAGATCGGTTGCATCACGCCTTGCGCTTTGATGCTCTCGGCCAGCTCGTACAGGGCCCCCTCATCCATGCGGGTGCGTGGCTGGTACATGCCTGGCACCATGACATCCAGTGGCAAGGTGTTGGGACTTGCGCTCGCAACGGGTGCCGCGTCTGCAACCGAAGCTTTAGGGCCCAGCAGGGCCTCGAGTCCGCGACCCAATCCTTTGGGCTTTTTAGTCACCATGTGTTCCCCTCTGGTCAGCATCCGGCACCGTGGGCTCTGGTGTGACGGATGGTTGTGGATCTGGCACGGCTGCTGGATGTGTCGGCTCAAGTGCCTGGTTCGCTTGTGCGTCCCGTTGCAAAGCCAGTTGCTCTTGGCTTTGCCAAAAAGGCGGTAACAAGGCCCAACCTGCCACCACCCCCGCGCCCAGGGGCTGGCCCGCATCTGCAGCTGTGGCTCCCCATGCGTCAAGCAAGGCGTTGACCTCAGGTGTGGCGCTGCGCTCTTTCCACAACACCTTGGCTGGCACCCGCCAGCGCTGCCGTGGCAGCGGCTTCCAGGTGAACAAAGATTCACGCCACTGGGGGTCTTGCATGTCGATGGGGTCAATCAGGGTGACAGACAGCACGCGGCGCGCTTGCTGCGTGTGCTGCAGCCAGGCATCGATGAGGTGCGCGCCCAGTCCATGCGCCACCAAGTGGCACTGCTCCAATTTCAAAACCGTTTCTTGCAACTGCATCATCCAGTCACCACGCAAGGGGCGCACCCAATCGTGCTGCACCACCCGCCTCAAGCCATGTTGGTGCTCCCATTGCGTCAGCCAGTGGCTGGCGGTCGCACCCTTCCAATCTGGCAGCGTCAGCACCGCGGGCTCACGCCAGACCGGTGTCGGTTTGGCCATGGCCTGCTGAGACTGCAAGTCTGGTTCGGATTCCGTGCGGTTGGCCTGGTTGAGGCCAGAAGGCTCATCACTCATGTTCACCATGTCGGGGCTCGCTCGACCAATTCTTTGGCAAAGCTCAAAAACGCTTGACTGCCTTTGGCAGATGGGTCAAACACCAGGCCTGGCATGCCAAAGCTTGGGGCCTCTGCCAGTCGGACGTTGCGCGGGATGATGGTATTGAACACCTTGTCGCCAAAGTGCTCTTTCAATTGCTCACTGACTTGTTGTTGCAAGGTGATGCGAGGATCAAACATCACCCGCAACAGACCAATGATTTTCAAGTCGCGATTCAAGTTGGCGTGCACTTGCTTGATGCTGTTGACCAAGTCAGACAAGCCTTCCAACGCAAAATACTCACACTGCATGGGCACCAACACACCGTTTGCGGCGCACAAGCCGTTGAGTGTCAGCAACGACAGGCTGGGCGGGCAGTCGATCAACACAAAGTCGTATTCGGCCTCTACCGCTTTGAGTGCATGGCGCAGCCTGAGCTCTCTTTGATCCAAATTGACCAATTCAATCTCGGCTCCCGCCAGCTCGCGGTTGGCCCCCAGCACATCGTAGACGGGTGCACGGTGACCCTGGGCCCATGTCGCAGGCATGCGACATTCGGCAATGGATGCAGAGGCCAACAACACATCGTAAACACTCAACTCAAGGCTTCGCTTATCGACCCCCGAGCCCATGGTGGCATTGCCTTGAGGATCCAAGTCCACCATCAAGACGCGTTGGCCCACTGCGGCCAAACCAGCGGCCAAATTGACCGCAGTGGTGGTTTTGCCCACCCCGCCTTTTTGGTTGGCCACACAAAATGTCTTCAAAATAAGCCTTTGATCTGTTCGCGCCCGCCGGGCTGAATGTTTGAAGTATGCCCCAAACCGTGGTCATCCAAAGGGGTTGCATCAGACACCCCAGCACAATCGCAATCCAAACCCCATCAAGCAAAGTCCCGCCGCGCGACCTAGCCACAAGGTCAGCACAGGCCTGGCACGCAAGCGCTGGGCCATGGAGTGCGTCATCCACACCACGCCAAAGCAGTAAATAAAACCCAGAATGACGACGGTGACGGCCATGAAGCCAAAAGTCAACAATCCTTGATGATGTTTCGGGTCAATGAACTGCGGAAAAAATGCAAAGTAAAACATGGCTGACTTCGGGTTTAACACGGTGATCATCAACGTGTCTACAAAATAACGCCCGGGCCGAACCCTCAGTGGGCTGCCCACCCCTGGCCGAGGCCTGATCATGCGCCAACCCATCCAAGTCAAGTAGGCCGCCCCCAACATTTGCAAACCCGTGAAAAGTACCGGCTTGGCTTGCAACATGGTGGCCACCCCAGCCACGGTCAACCACATCAACACTTGATCACCCAGCAACAAACCTGCAATCGATGCCAGCCCGCCGCGCAAGCCCCCCAAACCTGTCGAGTTGACCAATGCCAAATTGCCTGGTCCAGGCAAAAACAACAACAAGACAAAGGCCAATACGAATGCGCCGTAATCAGAAACACCCCACATGGCCGCACACTCCGTTTCTGCCCCGTCAGGCCGACTGCGATCCGCCGGTGCCAGGCACAGCCACCGAGCCAGTGGACGAGGACTTTCGCATCCACACCAAACAACGTTGTGCATCCAACCCCGGAACGGTCAATGGTTCCACGTGAAACACACTGACCTCGGGGGACAACTCGGCCAGCTCGGCATGGGGATGCTTGCCTTTCATGGCCAACCAGCAACCGCCCGGGGCCAAGACCGAGGCGCTGCATTGTGCAAAGTCAGCCAGCGTGGCAAAAGCCCTGCTGGTGATCAAAGGCCATTGCCCCGTCAAGTTTTCGACTCGACTATGAACGGGATGCAGGTTGGGCAACCCCAGCGACGCCGCCACGTGTTGCACAAAAGCAGTCTTTTTGGCCACCGCATCGACACAGGTGACCTCCAATTCGGGCTGGCAAATGGCCAGCACCACACCCGGCAAGCCACCGCCAGACCCCACATCCAACACCTCGGCAGGTTGACCTTGCGTGTGTTTCAGCAAGGGGGGCAACAAGCTCAAACTGTCCAAAAGGTGGTGAGTCAGCACCTGATCAGGGTCGCGCAAAGCGGTCAGGTTGTACACCTTGTTCCATTTCAAGAGCAGGTCCAAGTACGACAACAAGCGATCTCGGGTGCTGTCAGACAATCTCAGACCCAAAGCCTGAGCGCCCTGAAGCAAAACGGCATCCTGTGGCGCCAGGGTCATGCCGAGAATTCGGCCTGGGGCCTCGAACCCTTGAGTCCGCCTTTGCGCAAGTGAATCAACAACAACGAGATGGTGGCAGGGGTGATGCCCGAGATGCGCGAGGCTTGGCCCAAAGTCTCAGGTCGATGCTTGGCCAACTTTTGCCGAGCCTCAATGGACAAAGACGATACCGACATGTAGTCCAAATCGACTGGCAATTTCATTTGCTCGTGAAAGGCTGCTCGTTCAACCTCTTCCTTTTGTCGGTCGATGTACCCGGCGTATTTGGCAGCGATCTCCACTTGCTCAATCACGGCGTCGGTCAAATCGCCCAAGGTTTCACGTGAAACATCACTGGACACCCAACGTCCACCCTCCAGGCCCGTCAAATCAGCGTGGTGGACGCCGGGTCGGCGCAACAAATCAAACAAGTTGTATTCATGTTCGATGGCCTTGCCCAACACCCGCTCGGATTCGGCCGCAGACAGCACCTTGGGATTGACCCAAGTCGATTTCAAGCGCTGTGTTTCACGTGAAACCGCATCCCGTTTGCGGCAGAAAGCATCCCATCGCGCGTCATCCACCAGGCCCATTTGGCGACCCGCCTCGGTCAGGCGCATGTCGGCATTGTCTTCCCGCAGTTGCAATCTGAACTCGGCGCGGCTGGTGAACATGCGGTAAGGCTCGGTGACGCCTTTGGTGATCAGGTCATCGACCAACACACCCAAATACGCCTGGTCTCGGCTGGGCACCCAAGGGGTTTTACCTTGGCATTGCAAGGCGGCGTTGATGCCGGCAAACAAGCCTTGTGCGGCCGCCTCTTCGTACCCTGTGGTGCCGTTGATCTGGCCGGCAAAGAACAGGCCCTTGATTTGCCGGGTCTCAAAGCTCGAGCACAGCGAGCGCGGATCAAAGTAGTCGTACTCAATGGCGTAGCCAGGTCGCAAAATGTGGGCGTTTTCCAGCCCTCGCATCGATCGCACCAATTCATACTGAATATCAAACGGCAAGCTGGTTGAGATCCCGTTGGGGTAGAACTCGTGAGTGGTCAGCCCTTCGGGTTCTAGAAAAATTTGATGGCTGTCTTTGTCGGCAAAACGGTTGATTTTGTCTTCGACGCTGGGGCAATATCTTGGACCCACCCCTTCGATCTTGCCCGTGAACATGGGGCTTCGATCAAAACCGCTTCGGATGATCTCGTGTGTGCGCTCGTTGGTGTGGGTGATCCAACACGGCACCTGCTGGGGGTGCATGCTTGCGCGACCCATGAAGCTGAACACCGGCACCTCGCCTTGGGCATTCATGCCACCCGGCACCCCGTCCCCGGGTTGCTCGGTGCATTTTGAAAAGTCGATGCTGCGACCATCGATGCGTGGCGGCGTCCCCGTTTTCAATCTTCCTTGGGGCAAATTCAGCTCTTTCAAGCGGGCCGATAGGCTTTGAGCCGGTGGATCACCCGCTCGCCCGCCCGAATAGTTGTTCAAGCCCACATGGATTTTGCCGTCAAGGAAGGTGCCCGCCGTCAACACCACGGTGCGCGCCTTAAAGTGAATGCCCACTTGCGTTAAAACGCCAGTGACTTGGTCACCCACAACCGTCAAATCATCGGCGGCTTGCTGAAAAAGACTGAGCTTGGGTTGGTTTTCTAAGCGATGCCGGATCGCGGCCTTGTACAAAATGCGGTCCGCTTGAGCGCGGGTGGCACGAACCGCTGGCCCTTTGGAGCTGTTCAAAATGCGAAACTGGATGCCTGCTTCATCGGTGGCCAGCGCCATGGCGCCCCCTAAAGCATCGACTTCTTTGACCAAGTGGCCCTTGCCAATGCCGCCAATACTGGGGTTGCAACTCATTTGACCCAAGGTCTCGATGTTGTGCGTCAGCAGCAAGGTTTCACAGCCCATGCGTGCAGCGGCCAGCGCGGCCTCGGTGCCGGCATGCCCGCCACCGATGACAATGACATCGAATTGCTTGGGATACAACATGGTGTGCTTTGAGGCCCCACTCGGGGCAGGTGGCGATCAGCCAAAGTGCTTATTTTAAAGGCAGCAGCGTTTTTTGCCGCCAAGCCAACAAAGAACCCAACCAAAGGCATGCGGCCGAGGCCAACAAACCCAGCTTCAAACCGCCTGGTCCGTCGGCAATCAGACCCACGGCGGTTGGACCGGCGATTTGCCCCCAAGCAAACACCACGGTGAACCATCCGATGCCATGCACCCACCAATGCTGTGGCAAGTTGTGCCGCACAAAAGCCGTGGTCGAAGCCACCACCGACAAAAACACCGCGCCAAACACCAGGCCTGACAGCAGCAGCAACGGCACACTCGTCGTCAATGCGGCCAAGGCGGTGGCCAATCCAAGCAAGGCATTGAGCCGCATCAAGGCACCGCCATCGCGATGTCGGTCCAGCAGCCGAGCCCAAAGCCGCGCCGAACACAAGACGCCCAAGCCCAGCACCACATAAAACAGCGTGCGCACCTCAGATGACACCCCTTGCTGGCGCAGCAAAGCAATCACAAAAGTCATGTATCCGATGTAGCCCATTCCAAAACAACCATAGCCCAACAACATGGGCCACATGCGCCCTCGCAGCTGCCGCCACAGATCATCGCTTTGGCTTGAGCGAGCCGACTCGACCACATCTGAGTTTTGACACAAGCGCCACGCAGCTCTCGCCATCGGCACCAAGGCCAAGGCACACACCGCAGCCAGCCACCACCAGGCCTGTGGCCAATCGGGGGCCTGCAGCATGACCTGTGGCACCATCAAAGCCGAGGCCACAATGCCCCATCCCGTGCCCCCGTAATACAAACCCAGCAACCAGCCGCTTTGCTGTGGGTGAAACTGGGCCAAACGCGCGGCCAACACACCGCCAGACACAAAAACCCAAGCACTGGCCAAACCGGCCAAAAAACGCTGCAACAGCAAGAGGTCGGCGCTTTTAAAAAAACCACAAGAGGCCATGAAGACACTGGCCAGCAGCCCGCCCCAAATGAAGGGTTGATCGGGACCACGGCGTCGCATCCACCAAGGCATCATGGTGGCGCCCACCATGTAGCCTGCCGCATTGGCGGTATTCATGGCGCCTGACAAGGCATAACTCCAGCCCAAGTCTTCTCGCATGGCAGGCAACAACAGGGCATAGGCAAAACGAGTGACGCCCAGCGACAAGGCTGCGCCCATCGACAAGGCCAAAGCCAACCGCCACGGTGAATGGGTGTTTGTCATCCAAAATGATCCTGCAAAGCCATGGTGTTGATCCACATCAAGTGAGCCCATTCACTTTGGATTAAAGTGGAATACACAGCCACCCAATGGAAAAAGTCAAGTCCCGTGCGGTTCCGATCATTTCATTGAGTGACTGGATTGAACCCTCAAATGAATGCCCTGTCAAACAACCCCCTCAGTTGCGACATCGGCGTGGGTGGCATGACCTGTGCGTCGTGCGTGACCCGCGTCGAACGCAGTCTCAACAAAGTCCCCGGCGTGCAATCGGCCAGCATCAATTTGGCCACCGAGACCGCACGAGTGATCTGGTCAGATGGAGGCACCGATCCCATCGAACAACAGGCCCGCCTTCGCCGTGCCATACGCGATGCGGGGTATGAGCCCCGCGATGCACATCCGGCTGTGGCCGCGCCCGAGAGTTGGCGAGAAGCTTGGCCCGTGGGGTTGGGCATGCTGTTGTCCTTGCCCCTGGTGGCCCCGATGGTGGCCATGCTTTGGGGGCATCATTGGATGCTGCCGCCCTGGGTGCAATTTGCCCTGGCCACACCGGTTCAATTCATTTTGGGTGCGCGTTTTTACAAAGCGGGTTGGCATGCCCTGAGGGCCGGTACCGGCAACATGGATTTGCTGGTTTCGATGGGCACCAGCGCCGGTTGGGCCTTGTCGGTGTGGCTGTGGTGGCAAGCCCCGCATCATTCAGAGCATGGCCCCGCTCTTTATTTTGAAAGCAGCGCCGTGGTCATCACTTTGGTGTTGTTAGGCAAATGGCTGGAGGCGCGTGCCAAACGCAGCACCTTGCAAGCCATCGCAGCGTTGCAAGCCCTGCGACCCCAAACCGCGCGCGTGCTTGGCCCAGATGGCGTGCAAAGCCTGCCCATTGCAGAAGTGCTGCCTGGTGATGAGCTGCGCGTGCTGCCCGGCGAGCGAGTGCCCGCCGATGGAGAAATCACGCAAGGACAAAGCAGCGTGGATGAATCCATGCTGACGGGTGAACCCTTGCCTGTGCACAAAAGCGTGGGCCAGCATGTGCGCGGAGGCACCCTGAATGGTGAGGGCTCTTTGCAAGTGCGCGTCACCGCCGTCGGCGCCAGCAGCATGTTGGCCCAAATCATTCGCTTGGTCGAAGATGCACAGGCTGCGAAAGCACCCATTCAACGGCTGGTCGATCAAATTGCCGCCGTGTTTGTGCCCGCGGTTTTGCTGGTGGCCTTGATCACTTGCTTGGGTTGGCTTTACAGCGGAGCGCCCTTTCAGGTCGCTTTGATTCACAGCGTGGCGGTGATGGTCATTGCCTGCCCTTGTGCACTGGGCTTGGCCACGCCCGCAGCCATCATGGCGGGCACGGGCGTGGCTGCACGCCAAGGCATTTTGATCCGAGATGCCCAAGCGTTGGAACTGGCACACCGCGCTGGCATCGTGGCGTTTGACAAAACCGGCACCTTGACCTTGGGACAACCTCGCCTCATCAGGCTGCAAGCTTTGATGGACACACCCATCGATCCCTTGCTTCGAATGGCGGCTGCTTTGCAACAACACAGCAACCATCCGCTGGCACTGGCGGTGTTGCAAGCGGCACCAGGCTCAGGCCCGTTGCCACAGGTGATGAATGCACAGACCCTCAGTGGCCAAGGGGTCCAAGGCGACATCGAAGGGACCACTTACCTGCTGGGCAGTCTGAAATGGTTAGGCCACCACCTGAGTGCCGATCAATCAACCGCTGTTCATAATGCCTTGCAAGAGGGTCACACCTTGTCCCTTTTGGGTCGGCAACATGAAAACGGTCCCATTCAGGTCGTGGCCCTGCTGACCTTTGGCGATCAACCCAAACCCGGGGTGCAAGACGCATTGACCGCCTTGCGCAAGCGTGGCTTGCAACTGGCGATGATCTCTGGTGACACCCAAGCGGCCGCTTTGGCCATGGGGGCCACACTGGGCTTGCAAGCCTCAGAGGTGCACGCCGAAGTACTGCCCGCCGAAAAATCCGAATGGATCAAACGACTGCAAAAACAAGCCCACGCCCAACATCAAACGGTGATTTTTGTGGGCGACGGCATCAATGATGCCCCTGCACTGGCCGCCGCGGATGTCGGCATGGCCATGGCCAACCCCGACGGCGGGGGCACCGACGTGGCCATGGGCACTGCGGGCATCACCCTGATGCGCGGCGACGTGGCCCTGGTGGCGCAAGCCATCGACATCTCCAAGCGCACCGTTGCCAAAATCAGACAAAATCTGTTTTGGGCATTTGCTTACAACGTGGCAGGCATCCCGCTGGCGGCTTTGGGCTACCTCAGCCCGATGGTGGCCGGCGCGGCCATGGCGTTGAGCTCGGTCAGCGTCATGACCAATGCCCTCTTGTTGCGAAAAAACAAACCGTAATGGGGATCTGACCCCATGGGTTGGACGCGAAAAAGCAAGAGTGAGTTTGGGTTTGGACTTGCAATTGCCCACATCAGCCTCATGTGTGAACCAAGGAGCCTCTCATGCAACATCAATTGGAAGTCACCGGAATGACCTGTGGCCATTGTGAAATGGCCGTCAAAAAAGCCGTGCAACGCCTGGATCCGCAAGCCCAAGTGGAGATCGAACGCGCACGCCATCAGGTGCGCATTGAAAGCCAGCAGCCGCGCACCGAGTTGGCCCGCGTGATCGCCGAAGAAGGCTACACCGTCGCATGAACGCCACGCCCCCGCCAGCCCGCAGCCTAGAGCGCGTGGTGACCGGCCTGGCCACATCAGACGGTGCCGGCGTCAAGTTGACTCGTGTGCTGACGCATGAGCACCAACAGCGGCTCGATCCTTTTTTGATGTTGGATCACTTTGGCAGCGACGAAGCTCAAGACTACATCGGGGGGTTTCCTGATCACCCGCATCGCGGGTTTGAAACCATCACCTACATGTTGCAAGGTCGCATGCGTCACCGCGACAGTCAAGGCCACGAAGGTTTGCTGCAAAACGGTGATGTGCAGTGGATGACGGCGGGTCGGGGCTTGATCCACAGCGAAATGCCCGAACAACAAGAGGGCAAGATGGAGGGGTTTCAGCTGTGGCTGAATTTGCCCTCAAAGCTCAAGATGTGCGAACCCCGCTATCAAGACATTCCCCACGCCCGTTTGCCGCAAGTGGACCATGGCCAAGGCGTTCGAGTGACCGTCATCGGCGGGCGCGTCGATGGCACAGATGGGCCGATTCAAAGTGAACACACCCAGCCGCAGTTTTGGGATCTGCACTTCTTGCAAAATGATGCCGTGTTTCATCAAGCCTTGACAAGCGATCATCACGCGTTCATCTATGTTTACCGAGGCCAAGTCACCGTGTTAGGCCCTACGGCCCCGCAAACATTGGCCACGTCACGCATGGGCATTCTCAGTGCGGGTGACTGCGTGCGACTCCAAGCCAGCACAGGCAGCAAAGTCATTGTGTTGGCAGGCAAACCGTTGCGCGAACCGATTGCCCAATATGGACCATTTGTCATGAACACCAAGGCCCAATTGATGACGGCCGTGGAAGACTTTCGAAGCGGGCGAATGGGCTGAGGACAAACGCGGGTTGTAACGAATCGGTTCAGCCCTCAAACCTTGGCCATTCAGAAGCGGCCACCCCAAAAAAGCAGTGCTAAAATATACTCAATTGAGTAAAAATTAGCACTTTTTAATGGAAAACTCTGGGCCCGCCACATCCTGCACTGAGCCGCCGGCCCGCCTGGGCGTGGTCGTGCTTCGCACCCAGGGCGGCTTGGGCGCTCAGTTGTTTCAACTGCTTTATGGTCGGCTGCTGGCCCAAAAACTGGGGTTGACATTGCGCGAGGTGCACGACCCACGGCACCTTGCACAACATGCGCGCCTCCTGCCCATCAGGCCACACCCCAGACCCAACGCTACGCAACTGCGCATATCAGGTTGGCGCATTCCTCGACTGTGGTCCATGGCCATTGGGCGCAGCTTGGAGCGGCCTATTCGATTGGGCAAGGATTGGTACGTCGATGGTCACTTTCAACGGGCCAAGCACTACAGACAGTTTACCGATCAGGCCCTGCGCCAAGCCTTGCAGACCTTGGCCTGCGAGCTGAAGATGAACCCAGCCAGCTTGGATGAGTGTCTGGTGGATTTGCAATTGGACGACTTTTTTGGCAACCACGATGCGGCCAGGTTGAACGCACTGACTCGTCTGAGCGCCTGCCCCGAGGGGGCCACCTTGATGACCAACGATGAGGGGTTGCTGCGCGAAGAGCGGTTGAGCAAGCTGATGGCCGCACGCCGAGCCAAACTGATCTCGACACAAGGCCTCTCACCCATTGAAGTGCTGCATACCATGGCGCGTTACAAAAGACTGGATACCGGCAGCAGCACCTTGGCCGTGTGGTGCACATTGCTGGCCGGCACTCACGTGCGATTTCAAGAGCCCCGCTTGGCCGAATTGGCGTGCCAACTCAGCGCGTTTGCGCCTTGGCGCTGAATGGGTGTTGACACTCACAAACGGGGAGGGACATCCAAACGAACCACCACGCCCTCAAGCTGGGGATTTGGCGCGGGGTAATGCTGCATCACCAAAGGGTCGTGCCCCGGGATGATGTGGTCATCGGAGTCGGCCAACTCTGACAGGGTTCGATAGCCATTGAGCATGTCCGCCAAATTGAAAGCCAGAGTGAACAGTCGCTTGCTGCGCATGTGTTCGTAGTAATGGCTGGCGTCAGAGGCCAACACCACCCAGCCACGTTGAGTCATGACACGCACCGACTGTAATCCGGCGGTGTGTCCCCCGATGTGGTGCAGCGACACACCAGGCGCCAATTCGGCGGTACCGTTGTGAAACTTGACGCGATCTTTGTAGACCAATCGCACCATGCCCACCACCTCATCGACTTCATACGGATGGTTCATGTAGTCGTGGCACATGTGCCGGCCCGTTGCAAAGCCCATCTCGGCGTCTTGGAGGTGAAACTTGGCCTGCGGAAAATCATCAAAGGTGCCCACATGGTCGTAGTGCATGTGTGTGATGACCACATCTTGTACGGCCCCTGCATCCACGCCCATCAAGGACAGGCCCTCTTTGGCCGTGCGCAACAACTCGCGCTTGCGACGTTGCGCCACCGTGGCATTGAAGCCCGTGTCCACGACAATGGTGCGGTGCTGATTGCGAATCAGCCAGACAAAATAATCCATGGGCATCAAAGCATCGTGTGGATCACCCCCCACAAAGTGGTCTCGCCGTTGTGCTTGTCGGGTCGCATACTTGATGGCAAATACCTCGTAAGTCTCTGGTGCAGTCATCGATGGGCTCCTGGTGAATGTCAAGCACACAAGCTGTGTGCGGTATCCGAATGTTAAACAGTCTAAGATGTGGGAATCGTTGAAAGGGAAAAAATGAAAGTATTTCATGGCCGATCAGAGGGCATGCCTTCTGAATTGCGCGGCCCCACCTTCACGGGCACGGTCTGGATGGATCCGATCATGCCCTTTACCGATAACGTACAGCTCAACAATGTGTTCTTTTCGCCAGGCGCTCGCACCCACTGGCACCACCACGAGCAAGGCCAGGTCTTGCACGTGCTGGCGGGCAAAGGTTGGATTTGCAAAGAAGGCGAGGCGCCGCAAATCATCCGCCAGGGGGATGTGGTCTGGATCGCTCCACTTGAGCGCCATTGGCATGGCGCCGATGAGGGCACTTACATGATCCACATGGCCACGTCTTTGGGCAAAACCAATTGGGCCGAAGCGGTCTCCGACGCCGACTACCTCCAGCGCAACTGAACACCCCTAAGAGATGGGGTTGAAAATCCGCATGCAAGCACATGTCCGAAAACGGCCAACGGTCGCCGCAATTGTGCGTAACATGGGGTCATGACCGCCAGCCCCATTGCATTGGATGCCAACGCCTGCTACCAGGCGCTGTGCGCACGCGACGCGCGCTTTGATGGCCACTTTTTCATTGCCATTCGCTCCACCGGCATCTATTGTCGGCCCGTGTGCAAGGTGCGGACCCCATTGGCACGCAATTGCCAGTTTTTCAGCAGTGCGGCACGTGCCGAGGGCGCGGGCTTCAGACCTTGCCTGCGCTGCCGCCCCGAACTGGCCCCAGCACTGACGCAGCCCTGGTCCACCCAAGACGCCAGCCACATTTTGGCGACACAGGCCTTGCAATTATTGGACAGCCCCATGGCTTTCAGCCAAGAGCCCATGTCCATCCGTGCACTGTCGCAGCGAATGGGCATCAGTGAGCGACACCTGCGCCGCATTTTGACCGATCGCTTGGGCGTGACGCCTACGATGTATCGACAAACGCGCCGACTGCTGATGGCCAAACAACTGCTGTGCGACACCGCCTTGCCAGTTTCCACAGTGGCTCAACTCAGTGGGTTTGGCAGCCAGCGTCGCTTCAATACCGCTTTCGCAAAACACTATCGCTTGACACCCACGCAATGCCGGCGCACAGGCGCCGCACCAACAGGGCTTTGCTTGCAGTTGTCTTATCGACCCCCCTACGATCATCACGCCGTGCTGAACTTCTTGGAACAGCGTGCCGTTCCGGGTCTCGAATACAGCAGCCCTGATGCACTTGGAGCGCGCAGCTTTGCCCGCATCGTTCGCTGCGAATCGACCCGTCAATCACACCTGGGGTGGCTGCGCCTGCAGTTTGCGCCTCAACAGCATCGGGTGCAAGTTCAAGTCAGCGACAGCCTGTGGGCGGCTTTGCCCATGGTGCTGCAACGGGTGCGCCATGTGTTGGACTTGGATGCCGACCCTTTGCAGATTGAGGCCACGCTGGCGCATGACTTCGGCCATTGCGCGGGTTGGCGCGTTCCAGGTGCTTTTGATGGATTTGAATTGGCTGTGCGTGCCATACTGGGTCAGCAAGTGAGCGTGGCAGCCGCTCGCACCCTGACCCAACGCTTGGTGCAGGCGTTCGGCGAGCCGGTCGAGACCCCTTGGCCCACGTTGACGCATGCTTTTCCAACGCCCAGCGCTTTGTTAGGCGTCAGTGCCGACACACTGGGACAATTGGGCATCGTGAAACAACGGCACAGAGCCATCCAAGCTTTGGCCTTGGCTGTGCAACAAGGCTTGCGACTTGAGACGGGCGTGAACATCCAAGACACCCTGCAAGCCCTGATGGCTTTGCCCGGCATCGGTGAATGGACCGCCCAATACATCGCCATGCGTGCTTTGCGCTGGCCCGATGCATTTCCTGCCGGCGACATCGTGGTGCAACAGCGCCTGGGTGTGCGCCAAGGGCCTAAACCTGCACAAGCAGCGGTGCAATTGGCCCGTGTTTGGCAACCTTGGCGCAGTTACGCAGTGATCCGTCTTTGGCACGGCGCCCCACAGCATGACCCCCATCGGCCGTCAGCACCCCCATCCACTCACGGAGCACGCTCATGACCTTGGTCTGCAAAACCATCGACTCGCCTTTGGGGCCGATGCTGTTGGCCGCGTCTTCACAAGGCCTGTCGGGTTTGTGGTTTCTCGGGCAACGGCACATGCCTGAACACCAGCCATGGGCGCGCGTGAACAGTCAACGCTGGATCGATCAGGCACAGGCCGAGATCCATGCGTATTTCAATGGTCAACTGCAAGCTTTTGAGACCCCGCGACACGCCCCTTGGGGCACGCCGTTTCAACTGCGGGTTTGGGAAGCACTGACCACCATCGCTTGGGGCAGCACCATCAGCTACGGCGCTTTGGCACAACAACTCAAGCAGCCCAACGCCGTGCGGGCGGTGGGCTCGGCCGTGGGCCGCAACCCCTGGAGCATCATGGTGCCCTGCCACCGCGTGGTGGGCTCCAACGGCAGCTTGACAGGTTATGCAGGCGGGCTCGAGCGCAAACAAGACCTGCTGTTGCGCGAGGGGGCATGGCTTGCCTCATGAAAGACGGGCAGCGACCACAACGACTTCTCGCGGCCGCCACTCCTGCGCCAACACCCACCCCACTCAAACGTCTATGTTGCCTGCGCGCAGCGCGTTGGTCTCGATGAAGTCGCGCCTGGGCTCGACCTCGTCTCCCATCAACATGGTGAACACGCGATCGGCCTCGATCGCGTCATCGATTTGCACGCGCAGCAAGCGACGAACCGCCGGGTCCATGGTGGTTTCCCACAACTGTTCGGGGTTCATCTCGCCCAAACCTTTGTAGCGCTGGCGGCTGGTGGTGCGCTCGGCTTCGGTGATCAGCCACTGCATGGCCTGGCGGAAATCGCCGACGCGCTCTTCTTTTTGACGCTCGCCCTCTCCACGGACGATGCGTGCGCCTTCCCCGACCAAACCCCGGAAGGTGTCGGCCGCTTCGGCCAACACCGCGTAGTCAGCGCCATGAACAAAGTCTTGCGTGATGACGCTGCTTTTGATGTTGCCGTGATGACGGCGGCTGATGCGAAGCAAGGGCTTGTCGCTGCGCAGGTCCATTTCGGCCGTGACTTCGGCAGGCACCCCGGTGGTAGAGAGTTCGCGCAGTTTGGCCTGCAAAGGGGCGGCACATTCGGCCGCACTGTCCAAGTTGTCCAAATTCAAACGCACGCCGTCGGCCACGGCACGCAAAGCTTCTGCGTCCATGAAGGCGCTCAGACGTTCGATCACCTGCTCGGCCAATTGGTGTTTGCGCGCCAAGTTTTCAAGGGTTTCGCCACTCAGCACTTGGGCGGTGGCACCTCCCGTGTGCAGTTGGGCCTCTTTCAAGGCGATGCGCAGCAAAAAGCCGTCCAGCGCTGGGCCGTCTTTGAGGTACAACTCTTCTTTCCCCGCCTTGACCTTGTAAAGTGGTGGCTGAGCAATGTAGATGTGGCCGCGCTCGACCAACTCAGGCATTTGACGATAAAAGAAGGTCAACAACAAGGTTCTGATGTGGGCGCCATCGACGTCGGCATCGGTCATGATGATGATGCGGTGGTAACGCAATTTGTCAATGTTAAAGTCGTCGGTGCCCGACTTGCCCGACTCAATGGTGGCTTTGCCAATGCCTGTGCCCAGTGCCGTGATCAGTGTCACGATCTCGTTGCTGGTCAGCAGTTTTTCGTAGCGGGCTTTCTCCACGTTCAAGATCTTGCCACGCAAGGGCAAAATGGCCTGGAACTTTCGGTCGCGTCCTTGTTTGGCACTGCCCCCGGCGCTGTCACCCTCAACGATGTAAATTTCGCACAGCGAAGGGTCTTTCTCTTGGCAGTCGGCCAGCTTGCCCGGCAAGCCCATGCCGTCCAACACCCCTTTTCGCCGCGTCATCTCGCGCGCACGGCGCGCTGCTTCGCGGGCTTTGGCCGCTTCGACAATCTTGCCACAAATGATCTTGGCATCGTTGGGCCGCTCTTCCAAAAAATCGGTCAGCGCTTTGGCCACGATGTCTTCCACCGGAGCACGGACCTCACTGGACACCAGTTTGTCTTTGGTCTGGCTTGAAAACTTGGGCTCTGGCACTTTGACCGACAACACGCAACACAGGCCCTCGCGCATGTCATCGCCACTGATCTCGACCTTGGCTTTTTTGGCCATGTCATTTTGATCGATGTACTTGCTGATGACGCGGGTCATGGCCGCACGCAAACCCGTCAGATGGGTGCCTCCGTCACGTTGCGGGATGTTGTTGGTGAAACACAGCACCGCTTCGTTGTAGCCATCGTTCCACTGCATGGCCACCTCGACACCGATTTCGGTCCCAGGAATGCCACCATAACTGTCCGCGGGGCGCGATCCCAGGGCATGGAATGCGTTGGGGTGCAGCACCTTTTTGTTGGCATTGATGAAGTCCACAAACCCTTTGACCCCACCCGCACCTGAAAAATCGTCTTCTTTGCCGCTGCGTTCATCCACCAGTCGGATGCGCACGCCATTGTTCAAAAACGACAACTCGCGCAGGCGCTTGGCCAAAATCTCGTAATGAAAATCAGCGTTTTGTTGAAAGATGTCGGTGTCGGGTAAAAAGTGCACTTCGGTGCCACGCTTGTCTGTGGCCCCAGTCACTCGCATGGGAGAGACTTCAACGCCTTCGGCTTGTTCGAGCAAACGGTTTTGCACAAAACCCTTGGCAAACTCCAGGCTGTGAACTTTGCCTTCGCGGCGCACGGTCAGACGCAGCCATTTGGAAAGCGCGTTGACGCAAGACACACCCACACCGTGCAAGCCACCAGAGACTTTGTAGCTGTTTTGATTGAACTTGCCGCCCGCATGCAACTCGGTCAGCGCGATTTCGGCCGCACTGCGTTTGGGCTCGTGCTTGTCGTCCATTTTGACGCCGGTGGGAATACCGCGTCCGTTGTCGACCACACTGATGGAGTTATCACTGTGAATGGTGACAACGATGTCATCGCAATGCCCGGCCAAAGCCTCATCGATCGAGTTGTCCACCACTTCAAAAACCAGGTGATGCAAACCGGTCCCATCAGAGGTATCGCCAATGTACATCCCTGGGCGCTTGCGCACCGCTTCTAAACCTTCGAGGATTTGGATGGAACTCTCACCATAACCATCCGCGCCAGGCGCGGCGGTGCCGTTTTGATCGGTCATTGAAATGCTTTCGGTCAAACTCAGATGCGCATGGGCATCACAACATACTTGAATTGCTCGTGATCGGGCAAAGTGATCAGTGCAGAACTGTTGGAATCTGCCAAATCGATGCGCACCATGTCTTGTTCCATGTTGCCCAACACATCCATCAGGTAGGTCACATTGAAACCAATTTCAATGGGATCTCCCGCGTACTCGATTTCCAACTCGTCCACGGCTTCTTCTTGCTCTGCGTTGCTTGAGGCCACACGCAACACGCCGGGTTCAAGGTTCAAACGCACACCCTTGAATTTCTCGCTGGTCAAAATGGCTGTGCGCTGCAAACAGGCCAACAAAGGCGAACGTCCCAGGGTGATGGTATTTTTGTGTCCTTTGGGAATCACGCGGTTGTAATCGGGAAACTTTCCTTCGACCAGCTTGGTCACAAACTCCATGCCATCGAATGAAAACTTGGCTTGGTTGCTGGCAAATTGCATGTCGATATTGCCCTCTTTGTCGCTGAGCAGTCGCTGCAATTCAAGGACTGTTTTGCGGGGCAAGATCACCTCTTGGCGCTGTTGTACGTCATTTTCAAGTTGCGCGCTGCTGTAAGCCAAGCGGTGTCCGTCTGTGGCCACCAGGCTCAGTTGCTTGCCCTCGGCCACAAACAAAATGCCGTTCAAGTAGTAACGGATGTCGTGCACGGCCATGGCAAATGAGACTTGATGCAGCAAGTGCTTCAATGTTTTTTGCGGCACACTGAACTGGGGTCCGAAACTGGCAGATTCTTGCACCAGCGGAAAATCTTCGGCTGGCAAGGTTTGCAGAGTGAAGCGACTTTTACCGCCCTTGAGAATCAGTTTGTTTTGATTGGACTCGAGGCTGACCGTTTGGTCTGATGGCATCGAACGCAAGATGTCGATCAATTTACGTGCACCCACCGAAGTGGTGAATTGTCCAGAATCACCCTCAAGTTGAGCTTCGGTGCGAATTTGAATTTCAAGGTCACTGGTGGTGAACTGCAAGACCTGACCAGTTTTGCGAATCAACACGTTGGCCAGGATCGGTAAGGTGTGTCGGCGTTCGACAATGCCAGAGACCGACTGCAACACATCCAGCACCCGCTCTTGGGTTGTTTTCAAAACGATCATGTCTTCCTCTTGAATCAATGAATCAAAATAGGGTTAATAGATAAAGCAACCCATTTTTTGTTGATAACCACATTTTCCTCTTTTTTTTCAATCACTTTTGAAAAGAACAGGCATGTGTGGAAATACCGCACAGCCATGCATCGGAAATCTGAATAACTCTTGGAAACAGATACCACGAGTGGATAACTGGGGACTTGTTCTGAAATCATCCACATGCTTATCCTTTCAATGTCTGTTCCAGCACATGCAACTGCTGATTCAGATCGCTCATTTGCTGACGTTCGGTTCCAATTTTGCGTACGGCGTGCAAAACCGTGGTGTGGTCGCGTCCACCAAACAGTTCGCCAATTTCGGGCAAGCTTTTTTGAGTCAGCTCTTTGGCCAAGTACATGGCTATTTGGCGTGGCCTGGCAATCGAGGCCGGCCTCTTTTTGGAGTACATGTCGGCCACTTTGATTTTGTAGTAGTCAGCGACGGTTTTTTGAATGTTTTCGACAGAAATTTGTCGATTCTGAATGGACAGCAGGTCGCGCAAGGCGTCGCGGGCCAACTGGATCGAAATTTCTTTGTGGTTGAAACGTGAATAAGCCAAAATTTTGCGCAACGCACCTTCCAACTCACGCACGTTGGAGCGGACGTTCTTGGCCACAAAAAAAGCCACTTCTTCAGGCATTTCTGAGCCTTCAACCAGGGCTTTGTTGATCAAAATGGCTACCCGCATCTCTAATTCTGGGGGCTCAATGGCCACGGTCAGACCTGAATCAAAGCGCGAAACCAAGCGTTCTGAAATGTCATTCAAACCCTTGGGATAGGTGTCACTGGTCATCACAATGTGTGATTTTTTAGCCAGCAAAGCTTCAAAAGCATTGAAGAATTCTTCTTGGCTGCGTTCTTTATTGGCAAAAAATTGGACATCGTCAATCAGCAACAAATCCAGCGAGTGGTAGTGCGACTTGAACTCGTCAAAAGTCTTGCGCTGATACGCTTTGACCACATCGGTCACGAATTGCTCGGCGTGGATGTACAGTACTTTTGCACCGACCTTCTCAGCGATCAACTGATTACCAATCGCATGCATCAAATGGGTCTTGCCTAAACCCACTCCACCGTAGATGAACAAGGGGTTGTACAACTGCCCCGGCATGCTGGCCACATGCATGGCAGCGGCCCGCGCCATTCGGTTGGCCGAGCCTTCGACCAAGCTGTCAAAAGTGAGGCTGGTGTTCAATCTGGATCGAAACACCTGTGGCTCAGGTTCATCATGCCCAACCAACACCTGTTGCCCCATTTCAGAATCTACGGACATGCGAGAAACAACGGTTTTAACTGGTATTTCTTTGGTAGTGAGCACATACTCAATAGAGACTGGCTGGCCATTGATTTCTTGCAATAGTTGGCTGAACCGAGCGCTGTACTGGGCTCGAATCCAATCCAGCTTGAACCGATTGGCAACCCAGATCACCAGTTTTTGACCGTCCTCAGAGAGGTCCGCTTGAAGGGGCTTGATCCAAGTGTTGAATTGCTGCTCGGGCAAGTCTTGCGCGATGCGATCGACGCACTGTTGCCACAAACTCGAATCAGAAAAAGCCATGTGGATATTCTGCCTAAAAATCGCCCTGTTCCCTGGATTTATCAAAAATTTATCCACAGACCAGGGGAAAGCCCCAAGTAGCCTTTGCGTCAGATCACAGGCGATTGGGCATAAAAACCACAAGGGCTTGGGCCGGCTTGAGTCACTTACCTGAATTTAAAGACCCGCAAACTTCAAAAAATCAAATAAATTTGCGATAATAGCGGGTTCACTTACCAACCTGTCTCAAGAGCGCATCATGAAACGCACTTATCAACCCTCTAAAACCCGCCGTGCTCGCACACATGGGTTCCTCGTTCGCATGAAGACCCGCGGGGGTCGCGCCGTGATCAACGCACGCCGCGCCAAGGGCCGCAAACGTTTGGCCGTCTGAGTCTTTCATCTCACGGTCTCTGCTGGCGGATGCTCATGAACCAACAGGTTGACGCACGCCTCAGGGACACTGCTCAGTTCAAACTGGGCATGGATCAAAAGGTGGTGGCCAAAAGCGCGCATTTTGCTTTGCACGCCAGTGCACCAGACAGCCCAAGCGACACCGAGGCGGCTCAGGTCATGATCCAAGCCAAAGCCACACACCTGATTGGGGCCGTCATCCCCAAACGCTGGGCCAAGCGCGCCGTCACCCGCAATGCCATTCGCAGACAAATTTATCAAGCTTGGTCACAGTGGTTGGCTTGCTTGCCAGCGGGTGTCCATGTGGTGCGTCTGAAAACGGCGTTTGATGTCCAGCGGTTTCGCAGCGCCACCTCCCCCGCTTTCAAATCGGCTGTGCGTGCAGAGTTGAACCAGCTGTTTCAACACAGGGCAGGCACATGATTCAACGCATGTTGATCGCTGCGGTGCAAGCCTATCGGCTGCTGCTCAGCCCGTGGTTGGGTTCGGCTTGTCGGTTCACCCCGACATGTTCGGCGTATGCGCTGCAAGCGTTGCAGCAACACGGCGCAACACATGGCAGCTACATGGTGCTGCGGCGCTTGGGCCGTTGTCACCCCTGGTGTGCCGGGGGTCACGATCCCGTCCCATCCACAACCTCATTTAAAACTGACCCACCGTCACAAGGTCACGCATGAACGACATTCGCCGCACCATCCTTTGGGTGATTTTTGGGTTTTCCATGGTTTTGTTGTGGGACCAATGGCAGATCCACAATGGGAACAAGCCCACCTTTTTTGGCCAACCTGCCGCCCCAGCTTCCAACGCGAATGCACCCACAGGCGCAGCCCAGACGGGTGGCGTGCCAAGCGCCACAGCCGCCGCTGCACCATCAGCATCGACAGGGGGCCCTGTGGCCGGCGCAATCTCCTTTGCCGCACGCGTGCGCACCACAGTCAAGAGCGACGTGCTCAGTCTGGTGATTGACAGCGAGGGCGCCAACATCGTGCAAGCCGATTTGGTGGCCTACAAAGACCACAACAAAAACGACGAAGTCATGCGCCTGATGCATGACGCGCCCGGCAATGAGTACTTGGCTCAAAGTGGGCTGGTGTTGGCCGGGGGCAAAGAAGCACCGACACACCGCACCTTCATGAAGTTGGTCAGTGCCGACACGCAGATGAAGGAAGGCCAAGACACTCTTGAAGTGGTGTTTGAGTCAGACCCCGTGGGCGGGCTGGTGCTGCGTAAAAAATACACCCTGCAGCGCGGCCAATACTTGATCCAAAGCGCCTTTGATGTGGTCAACAAATCGACCATGCCCGTCGAACCACAGCTTTATGTGCAATTGGTGCGCAGCGCCAGCAAGCCCGATGGCGAGTCGTCGTTTTATTCGACTTTCACCGGGCCAGCGGTCTATACCGGTGCCAAAAAATACCAAAAGATCGAGTTCGAAAAAATCGACAAAGACAAAGCGGAGTTCGAGAAACAATCCAACGATGGCTATGTGGCCATGGTTCAGCATTACTTCACCAGCGCCTGGTTACTGGACAACGAAGTGGCACGTGACATCTATGCCCGCAAAGTCGCAGACAACCTGTATGCCGTGGGCATGATCAGGAAACTGCCGGCCATTGAAGCAGGCGCCACGTTGCAAACCCTGGCACGCTTGTACGTGGGACCGCAACAAGAGAAAAAACTCGAAGCCATCTACCCAGGCCTTGAGCTGGTCAAAGACTACGGTTGGCTGACCATTTTGGCCAAACCTTTGTTCTGGCTGTTGGACCAGCTGCATGGCCTGCTCAACAACTGGGGCTGGTCGATCGTGGCTTTGGTGGTGCTGTTGAAAATCGCTTTTTATTGGCTCAATGCCCAAGCCTATCGCAGCATGGCCAAGATGAAAGCCATCAATCCGCGCGTGACCGAGCTGCGTGAGCGTCTCAAAGACAACCCGCAGCAGATGCAAGCCGAGATGATGAAGTTGTATCGCGAAGAAAAAGTCAACCCCATGGGCGGATGCTTGCCGATTGCGATTCAGATCCCGGTTTTCATTGCACTGTACTGGGTGCTGTTGTCCACGGTTGAAATGCGCGACGCATCGTGGTTGTACATCTGTCTCTTATACACATCTGACGCTGCCGACGATCTACTCTGTGT
>CAWUNN010000003.1:0-25336 GCA_963923185.1 uncultured Limnohabitans sp.
AGTGTGTTTGCGCGGACCCGCTGTGGTGCGCCATTACTGGCCCCAGCAGCCGGCGCTGGACGCGCAGGGTTGGTTTCACACCGGCGACCTGGCTTGCATAGGGGCTGACCAGAGTTGGCGCATTGTGGGTCGGGCCAAAGACATGATCATTTCAGGCGGAGAAAACATTTACCCGGCAGAAATCGAACAGGTGTTGGCGCGACATCCAGCATTGGCTGAATGCGCAGTGGTGGGTTTGCCCGATGAGCGATGGGGCGAGCAAGTGGTGGCGGTATTGGTGTTCAAAGAGGGACAAAAAGCCACTGCGCAAGAGTTGTTGGCATCGCTCAAGGCTTCATTGGCCAAGTACAAACATCCACGCAAGTTATGGGAGCTGAAAGAGTTGCCCAAAACTGCGCTGGGCAAAGTGCAAAAAGACGAATTGGTCCGTCAGCTCAGTGCTGCGAGTGTTGATAAAGCGGCAACACTTTGGGCAGATTCGCCTCGATCTGCCTGATGCGGCTTTCACCAGAGGGGTGGGTGCTGAGCCATTGCGGTGGGCTGTTTGAGTTGGCTGCACTCATCTTTTGCCATAAGCTCACCCCAGCTTGAGGGTTAAAGCCAGAGCGAGCTGCCAATTCCATGCCCACCAAGTCGGCTTCGGTTTCATCTTCGCGGCTGAATTTCAAGGTCAGTAAATTGGCGCCTTCACGTGCGACCATGTCGGTGATTTGTGGGCTGATGCCAAAAATGCCAGCCACCACGACCCCGCCCAAACGGGCCAGACCCTGCGTGGCGGTGCTTTTGCCCATGCGTTCACGGGCGTGCTCTCGCAAGGCATGGGCCACCTCATGACCCATGACCATGGCCACCTCGTCATCGGTCAGATCCAGTTGTTTCAAGATGCCGCTGTAAAAAGCGATCTTGCCGCCAGGCATGCAAAAGGCATTGATTTGATTGGATCCGATCAAGTTGACTTCCCATTGCCACTGGCGAGCACGGGCATTCCAGCCATAGCTGTTGGGAATGATGCGCCTGGCAATGTCACGCAAGCGGGTCACTTGCGGATGGTTGTCAGGGCCCAATGCATTTTTGCTGGCAGCTTGCTGCAACATCTGGCGATATTGTTGCAACGCCGATTTTTCGACTTCTTCGGCAGACACCAAGTTGGCAAACTTGGAAGTTTCACCGACTTCTACGCCTTCTCGGGCCCAGACCCCTGGAGCCCAAAGTCCCAGACCCATGGCGCAATATGCGCACCGGTGCATGAATTGACGTCTTGGTTGTGCTTGCATGGTCGTATCATCCCTTAAACACAGAAAATAGAGGCCATGACCCTGCATTCAACCCCACCATCGGACAAAGAATTCTCGTCAGAGGTCCGCATGGAATGGCGCGAGGCATTGCGGGTTTACCTCAGTCCTGCTGCTTTTCGCATGCTTTTTCTGGGTTTCAGTGCCGGTTTGCCGTTGCTTTTGGTTTTGGGCACGCTCAGTTTCAGGCTGCGTGAGGCCGGCATCGATCGCAGCACGATCGGTTTCTTGAGCTGGGTGGGTTTGGCCTATGCCTTCAAATGGGCTTGGGCCCCACTGGTCGATCGCTTGCCGTTGCCTTTTTTGCAATCACGGCTGGGACGGCGCAGGTCATGGTTGCTGTTGGCCCAGGTGGCCGTGGTGGCAGGTTTGCTGGGCATGGCGCAAACCGACCCGCAAACCGATTTGCAGACCCTGGTGGCTTGGGCCGTGCTGGTCGCGTTTGGATCTGCGACGCAAGACATTGCCCTGGACGCCTTTCGCATCGAGTCAGCTCAGGCGCGCCATCAAGCGGCTTTGGCGGCCACTTATCAAACGGGATACCGTTTGGCCATGATCTGGGCAGGCGCAGGCGTCTTGTGGCTGGCGGCGGGCGCTCAAACCGATGCATCTGCCTATCAGCACCTGGCCTGGCGATGGGCCTACGCTGTCATGGCGGCGTCGATGTCCGTGGGCATGTTGACTGTATTGTGTTCTGTGGAGCCCATGGCCCAGCCCATGCCCCCTGCCAAAGACATCAAGACTTGGCTTCGAAGCGCCTTGATTGAACCGTTTGCCATGTTCATTCGCGAACACCGTTGGCAAGCGGTCTTGATTTTGGCTTTGATTGGCAGCTACCGCATCAGCGATGTGGTCATGGGCATCATGGCCAATCCGTTTTATGTCGACATGGGTTACACCAAAGAGCAGGTGGCCGCGGTCAGCAAAGTGTTTGGTGTGATCATGACTTTGCTTGGCGCATTCATCGGAGGTGGCTTGTCCATGCGATTTGGCGTCATGCGCATCCTGATGCTGGGGGCT
The DNA here is from genome assembly GCA_963923185.1 of uncultured Limnohabitans sp. GTDB lineage: Bacteria > Pseudomonadota > Gammaproteobacteria > Burkholderiales > Burkholderiaceae_C > Limnohabitans. The sequence continues at coordinate 2,313 of CAWUNN010000003.1, forward strand.
GTCCTGAGTTCGGCCAGCAATTTGCTATTTGCCTGGTTGGCGGGGCAAACCCCCGATCTGACCCGTCTGATTTGGGTGGTCAGCGCCGACAACCTGGCGGGCGGCATTGCTTCGGCCGCTTTCATCGGTTACCTCTCTGGCCTGACTCAAGTGCAGTACTCAGCCACCCAATATGCTTTGTTCAGTTCGATGATGCTGTTGGCCCCTAAGTGGCTGGCGGGATTCTCAGGGGTGTTTGTCGATGTCCATGGTTACCCGACTTTTTTCGTGGCCACGGCTTTGCTGGGTGTGCCGGTTCTCTTTTTGTTGTTGGGGGTATGGCGCTGCTCAAAGCGCGGCGCAACCCACCCTCACTGACATTCAGACCAAACGACCTGCCTCCAGTCTCAACACCCTTTGACAGCGCGCGGCCAGCTCATGGTCATGGGTGACCAAAACCAAGGTCGTGCCTTGTTCGGCATTGAGTTGCAACATCAGATCCATCACCCGTTGACCTGTGGTCGGATCTAGGCTGCCAGTGGGTTCGTCGGCCAACAGCAGGCCGGGTCGCATGACAAACGCACGGGCCAGCGCCACCCGTTGCTGTTCACCCCCGCTCAAGACGCGTGGAAAATGTCGCAACCTCTCACCCAAGCCGACGCGTTGCAACATCTCGGTGGCCAAAAGCCGGGCATTGGGTCGACCGGCCAGCTCCAAGGGCAACATCACATTTTCTAAAGCGGTCAGATGTGACAGCAACTGAAAACTTTGGAAAACGAAGCCCATGCTTTGCCTTCTGGCTCGTGCCCGGCCGTCTTCATCTAAAGCGAACAAGTCCAAATTTTGAATCCATACCGTGCCTTGAGAGGGGGTGTCCAGACCGGCCATCAAAGACAGCAAGGTGCTTTTACCCGAACCCGAGCTGCCCACGATGGCCAAAGTCTCACCAGCCGACACGGAAAAATCGATATCGCAGAGAATAGTCAACTCACCGGTGGCATCTTTCACCGTTTTGTGCAAATGGGAAACGATCAACAAAGGCTGTGACATGGCGGACCTTTTATACAGACGTCACTTTACCCTGTCTGTGTGCATGGCCCTGATGGGTTTGGCAAAAGCCACAAGCCCTAAACGGCTGCTGGTCGTGGGTGACTCGATCAGCGCCGAGTACGGTCTGCCACGCGGCACAGGTTGGGTGGCGCTGATGCAAAAAAAACTGCAAGAGCTGGGCTTGCCTTGGTCGGTGATCAATGCCAGCATCAGCGGTGACACCACCGCCTCAGGACGTTCAAGGTTGGGGGCGCTGCTCAAGACCCACCAACCCCATGTGGTCGTGATTGAATTGGGCGGCAATGATGCCTTGCGAGGGCTGTCCTTGGCCATGACCGGCGACAACTTGCAAGTCATGATCGATGCGGCGCGCCAAAGCGGCGCCAAGGTGCTGTTGGTGGGCATGCAGGTGCCCCCTAACTATGGACCTGACTACAGTCGCCAGTTTGCACAGATGTACGCCCAACTGGCACAAAAAAACAAAATCAGATGGCTGCCGTTTTTTTTCAAAGGCATTGCAGAGGGCACTGACACAGCGGATTGGTTTCAAAGCGACCGCATTCACCCCAATGAGACGGCTCAGCCCAAGTTGCTGGCCAACATCTGGCCTGAGCTGCAACCGCTTTTATGAGCTCCATCCCAAGGGGTTCAGACCCCGTAGCGTGATCGGTAGTCTTGCACCGATTGCAGGTGCTGAGACAACGCAGCGTCTGATCCCATTTCAAGGTAAGACAGCAAATCTTGTAACCTGGCGATCGCGCAAACTTGCAAGCCCAATTGAGTCTGCACGTATTGGACCGCGCTGTAGGGCACATCGGCCAGTTGGCCATCGGATTGCTTTTCGGTGGCTTTTTCTTGTCGGTCCAGCGCAATGGTCACCGCATGGGCCCTCGCGCCCGCAGACTCGATCAAGGCAATCGACTCGCGCACAGCGGTGCCTGCACTCATCACATCATCGACAATCAATACCCGACCTTGGAGAGGGGCACCTACCAGTGTGCCGCCTTCTCCATGGTCTTTGGCTTCTTTGCGGTTGTAGGCAAATGGCAGGTTTTTACCCCGTCGTGCCAATTCGATGGCTACGGCGGCACCCAAGGGAATGCCCTTGTAGGCTGGGCCAAAAATCATATCGAATTCGATTTCACTGGCCAGCAAGGCATCGGCATAAAACTCTGCCAAGCGACCCAGCGTGGCGCCTTGATCAAACAATCCCGCATTGAAAAAATAAGGGCTGATGCGCCCAGCTTTGGTCTTGAAGCTGCCAAATTTCAAAACGCCACAATCCAACGCAAACTGGATGAATGCTTGTGCCAGAGCCGAAGGTGCGCCCATGTGAAATGCCTTTCTGAAGCCTGTCCGCATGCAACAGCATGGGTCATGGCGACATTCTATTGAACACAGCGCCCTCACATCCCCCTCTTACTCTGATTATGATCAGGGCACACATAGGAAATCACTTTGTTCAAACTGACCACCCTCAATCTCAATGGTGTCCGCTCGGCCACCACCAAAGGCCTTGAGCCCTGGTTGCTTCAATGGCGTCCAGATGTGCTGTGTGTTCAAGAGATCAAAGCTCAGTTGGATGACATTCATGGTCATTTGGATGCATTGGCGGGCCTGCAAGGGCATTTTCACTTTGCCGAAAAAAAAGGCTATTCCGGCGTTGGCATCTACACGCGACACCAGCCATCGGATGTCATGGTCGGATTTGATGGCGCCGAATTCGATGCAGAGGGGCGCTATGTGGAGCTGCGCTTTGACACCCCGCAACGCAAATGGTCGGTGATCAGTTGCTATTTTCCCAGTGGCTCTTCTGGGCCCGAACGACAAGAGGCCAAATATCGATTCTTGAAGGTGATCGAACCCCACCTGATGGCTTTGAAAAAAAAGCGCGATTTCATCCTGTGTGGCGATGTCAACATTGCCCACCAACAGGCCGATTTGAAAAATTGGCGCAGCAACCAGAAAAACAGCGGATTTTTACCCGAAGAGCGTGCCTGGATGACCCAGATCACCACCCAGGGTGGCTTGGTCGATGTGTATAGACGTCTTCAACCCGACACCACCGATGCCTGCTACACCTGGTGGAGCAACCGAGGGCAAGCCTATGCCAATAACGTGGGTTGGCGTTTGGACTATCAACTGGCGACGCCCGCTTTGGCCCAGTTGGCCCGCTCTGAGTCGATCTACAAAGAGCAAAAATTTTCAGATCATGCTCCCCTGACCATTGGCTACGATCTCTCACTTTGAGCCCCACACCATGCTTCAGTACGAAACCATTCCTGTCACCCCTTTTCAGCAAAATTGTTCATTGATTTGGGACGATGTCAGTCACCAGGCGGCGGTGATTGATCCGGGCGGCGACCTGGATCTGATTTTGGACACGGTCAAGCAATTGGGCTTGAAGCTGGAGCAGATTTGGATCACCCATGGCCATGTGGACCATGCCGCAGCCACCGCTGAGCTGGCGGCCTTGCTGAACCTGCCCATTTATGGCCCCCATGTCGAGGATCAGTTTTGGATCGACAACTTGCCACAGGCGGCTGCGAACTATCGCTTTGCGCCTGCCAAACCCTTCCATCCCACCCGCTGGTTGAGTGATGGCGATACCGTCAGCATCGGCCCACACACTTTGCTGGTTCGGCATTGTCCTGGCCATACCCCTGGACATGTGGTGTTTTACTCGGCTGAAATTCAGCGCGCGTTTGTAGGCGATGTGTTGTTTGCGGGCAGCATTGGCCGCACCGATTTTCCGCGTGGCGACCATGCCACCTTGATTCAAAGCATCACCCAGCGGTTGTGGCCCATGGGTGATGAGACCGTCTTCATTCCGGGCCATGGACCCGAAAGTACATTCGGTCGCGAACGCAAAACCAACCCTTATGTGGGGGGCACCTGAGACAGAGCCCTCTCGCGGGCGAGGGGCCAGTGCCGCGAACCCGCAGTGTCAGCCCAATTTGCGCTTGAGCAGCTCATTGACCTGTTGCGGGTTGGCTTTGCCCTTGCTGGCTTTCATGACCTGGCCCACCAAGGCATTGAACGCCTTGTCTTTGCCGGCCTTGTATTGCACCACGTTGTCGGCATTGGCAGTGATCACCTGATCGATGATGCCCTCTAATGCCCCGGTGTCGTTCATCTGTTTGAGGCCTTTGGCTTCAATCAGGGCGTCTACCGAAACGCCTTCACCCAACCACAAGGCATCAAACACCTGCTTGCCCGCATTGTTGCTGATGGTGCCTTCGGCGATGCGTTGGATCAACTGGGCCAATTGTGGGGCGCTGACTTGAGGGGACTCGAAGCTGCCCTCGCCCTGATTCACTCTGCGAGAGTATTCGCCCATGATCCAATTGCTGGCGGCCTTGGCCAACTGAGGTCCGGCATGCGACATGACAGACTCAAAGAAAGAGGCCATCGTTTTGCTTTGCGTCAAGGTGTTGGCATCGTACTCGGGCAATCCAAGCTGAGATACCCAACGCTGGGCCATGGCGCGAGGCAACTCGGGCATCTGGCTTTGGATGTCTTGGACCCAAGCCGCCTCAATCAGCAGGGGCGGCAGATCGGGGTCAGGAAAGTAACGGTAATCGGACGAGTCTTCTTTGGTTCGCATCGCCCGTGTCTCACCTGTGTCTGGGTCAAACAGGACGGTGGCTTGTTGGATGGGATGGCCATCTTCGATTTGCTCGATTTGCCAACGCACCTCAAAATCGATGGCCTGCTGCATGAATTTGAAACTGTTCAGATTCTTGATCTCGCGCCGAGTCCCCAGAGGTTGCCCTGGTTTGCGCACCGACACATTGGCGTCGCACCTGAAAGAGCCCTCTTGCATGTTGCCGTCACAAATGCCAATCCAGGTCACGATTTTGTGTAACTCTTTGGCATAGGCCACTGCCTCTTCGCTGCTGCGAATGTCGGGTTCGGTGACGATCTCAAGCAAAGGGGTACCCGCTCGATTCAAATCGATGCCACTTTGTCCGACAAAGTCTTCGTGAAGCGATTTCCCAGCGTCCTCTTCCAAATGAGCGCGCACCAGGCGCACCGTTTTGGTTTGATCGCCGAGTTGGAACGACACCGTACCGCCTTGCACCACCGGGATTTCAAACTGACTGATCTGGTAGCCTTTGGGCAAATCAGGGTAAAAATAATTTTTGCGAGCAAAAATGCTGCGCTCAGAGACATGGGCACCAATGGCCAGTCCAAAACGAATGGCACGCTCCACCGCGCCCCGATTCATCACGGGCAAAGTCCCAGGCAAGGCCAAGTCAACGGCACAGGCTTGGGTGTTGGGTTCGGCGCCAAATGCGGTGCTGGCGCGTGAAAAAATCTTGGATGAAGTGGTCAATTGGGCGTGCGTTTCAAACCCGATCACCACCTCATAACCTTGTATCAGTTGGGTGTTCATGGCTCAGATCCCTTGAGGCTTGCGCAAATGTGCATCCGTCACCCGTTGCAGTTGGTGGGCCACATTGAGCAGCTGGGCCTCTTTGAAGTAATTGCCAATCAATTGCAAACCCACAGGCATGCCATCGCCGCCAAATCCAGCGGGCAAGCTCATCCCAGGCAGGCCAGCCAATGATGCGGGCAGGGTGTAGATGTCGGCCAAATAGTCGGCCACAGGGTCTTGAGCGTTTTGCCCCAAAGCCCAGGCCACCGTGGGTGCCACGGGTCCTGCAATGACATCGCAAACTGCAAATGCACGTTGAAAATCGTCTGCGATCATGCGGCGAATCTTTTGGGCCTGAAGATAATAAGCGTCGTAGTAGCCATGAGACAGCACATAGGTGCCGGTCATGATGCGCCGCTTGACTTCGGCTCCAAAACCTTCGGAGCGGCTTTTTTTATACATGTCCAACAAATCTTGTGGATGGGCCGTGCGGTGGCCAAATTTCACGCCGTCAAAACGGCTGAGGTTGGACGAGGCCTCAGCGGGAGCGATGATGTAGTACGCAGGGATGGCCAATTGGGTCAGGGGCAAATCGATGTCCACTCGCTTGGCGCCCAGTTTTTCCAACTCGATCAAGGCGTTTTCGATGGCCAGTCGCACATCGTTGGCCAATCCGTCGCCAAAAAACTGCTTGGGTATGCCCACACGCAAACCCTGCAAGGGCGAATTCAAAGCTTTGCTGAAATCTTCAGCAGGCACATCCACCGAGGTGGAGTCCCGGTCCAGATCCGGCCCGCACATGTGGGTCAGCAGCAGTGCGCAATCTTCGGCGCTGCGCGCCATGGGGCCCGCTTGGTCCAGGCTGGAGGCATAGGCGATCATGCCGTAGCGGCTGATGCGCCCGTAAGTGGGCTTGATGCCTGTGATGCCGCAAAAGCCCGCAGGCTGTCTGATGGATCCACCCGTGTCGGTGCCCGTGGCAGCGGGCACCAAGCGCGCTGCCACAGCGGCTGCGCTGCCACCCGATGACCCACCGGGCACGCGTTGGGGATTCCAGGGGTTTCGAACCACTCCAAATGCCGAATTCTCGTTGCCTGATCCCATGGCAAACTCGTCGCAATTGAGCTTGCCCAGGCACACCATGCCGGCCCCTCCCAAGGCTTGGGCGTCGGTTTGCGAACCCTCGACGCCCAGTCTGCGCACCACCGTGGCATCAAAGGGAGAAAGGTAAGCCTCGAGCATCTTAGAGCCTGCGGTGGTGGCGAAGTCGCGGGTCACAAAAATATCTTTGTGGCCCAGTGGCACACCCTCTAAAGGCCCAGCCACACCTGCAGCCCGGCGTGCATCTGCGCGCTCAGCCTGAGCCCATACGGCCTGTTCATTCTGAGCCAAGAAGCTGCCTGTGGTGTCGTTTGCCACGCGCTTTAAAAAATGCTGCGCCAGCTCGACGGCAGAAAATTCACGTGTCGCCAGGCCCTGAACCAACTCGGTCACATGGCGGTCTTGCAAGTCAGATGTCTTCATGGCACCCTTCATTCGATGACTTTGGGTACCAAAAACAGCCCATTTTCAACGGCCGGGGCGCTGCGCTGGTTGTCTGCTCGGGCGTTGGGCTCGCTGGCCACGTCTTCGCGCAAGCGCAATGCCATGGGTTGCACCACCTCAATGGGGTGCGCAAGGGGCATGACCCCATTGGTTTGGACCGATTGCATGGCCTCAACCAGTTGGAAAAAGCCATTCATTTTGTTCAGCATCGCCTCGGACTCTTCGGCTCGAAGTTCTAAGCGGGCCAAATTGGCGATGCGCTGGATTTCTGTGGCAGTCAGTGACATGTTCGGGGTTGGACATGGGGTAAAACCCGATTATCCCCCCACTGAGGGGGAACCCGTCTGATCCATGCCGTCGGTTCAAGCATGCCAGTCAAAACCAGGCATGAATACAAACCGATTCATTTTGGTTAAAATCGAATCATCCCCTGTCAAAGTCAGGATGCTTCATTTTGTCTTGCCCAATTCGGGGCCTAGACTTGCAGTCACGGCACAACGAACCTGGCCTGAAGGCCTGCTTCGAGTATCATTTTGCGTTTAGCCGATTTCGCTTCAAGGAAACCCATGTTCGCAGCTCTTCGTCGGTATTTTTCAACCGATCTGGCCATTGACCTCGGCACGGCCAATACGCTGATTTTTGTGCGTGACAAAGGCATCGTGCTGGACGAGCCTTCTGTGGTTTCGATTCGCCATGAAGGTGGACCGCAGGGTAAAAAAACCATTCAAGCCGTGGGTCACGAGGCCAAAGCCATGTTGGGCAAAGTGCCCGGCAACATCGAAGCCATTCGACCCATGAAAGATGGCGTGATTGCCGATTTCACGGTCACCGAGCAGATGCTCAAACAGTTCATCAAAATGGTGCATCCGCGTTCGATTTTGCGTCCCAGCCCACGCATCATCATCTGTGTGCCCTGTGGTTCTACCCAAGTCGAACGCCGCGCCATTCGCGAATCCGCACTGGGTGCGGGCGCCTCAGAGGTTTATTTGATCGAAGAGCCCATGGCCGCTGCCATTGGTGCTGGGCTGCCTGTCAGCGATGCCAATGGATCCATGGTCGTCGACATCGGCGGTGGCACCACCGAGGTGGGCGTGATTTCACTGGGTGGCATGGTCTATAAAGGCAGCGTGCGAGTGGGCGGTGACAAGTTTGACGAAGCCATCATCAATTACATCCGTCGCAATTACGGCATGCTGATCGGTGAGCCCACGGCCGAGGCCATCAAGAAAAGCATCGGCTCTGCTTTTCCGGGCAGCGAAGTCAAAGAAATGGAAGTCAAAGGGCGCAACCTGTCCGAGGGTGTGCCTCGCAGTTTCACCATTTCATCCAACGAAATCTTGGAAGCCCTGACCGATCCCCTCAACAACATCGTCTCAGCGGTCAAAAACGCGTTGGAGCAAACCCCACCTGAATTGGGGGCGGACATTGCCGAGCGTGGCATGATGTTGACCGGCGGTGGCGCCTTGTTGCGTGATCTGGATCGACTGTTGTCCGAAGAAACTGGCTTGCCTGTGCTGGTGGCCGAAGATCCGCTGACTTGCGTGGTGCGGGGTTGCGGTTTGGCACTTGAGCGCATGGATCGCTTGGGTTCGATCTTCACCAGTGAGTAAACCTCATGCCTGAGGTGGCCCTTTTGCCAATGATGGAAACCTCATGCGACTGGGCCACATAGTCAACGAACCACGTCCATTTTTCAGGACCGGATTGCCCGCTTATGCCAGGCTGTTGTTGTGCGCCTCATTATCGATATTGCTGATGTGGGGTGATGTCCGCTGGGGCATCACACAACCTGTTCGATCGGTCCTATCGGTTCTTTTGTACCCCCTTCAAGCCTTGGCCTTGGCACCCATTGAGTTGTCGCATCGGACTGCAGAATATGTTCAAACCAAAAACAGCGTGCAACGCGAAGCCACGGTCGCACGAGAGGCTGCGCTGGTGCAGTCGGCCAAAGCATTGCAAGTCGATCAATTGCTGTTAGAGAACCAGCGCTTGCGTGCTTTGTTGGACATGCGCGAACGCAAAGGTCTGGACGCACATGGCGCTCAGGTGCTTTACGAAGCAGCCGACCCCTTCAGTCGCAAATTGATACTGGATCGGGGTACTTTGCAAGGCATGCAAGCCGGCGCTGCCGTCATGGACGAGAGGGGCATCGTGGGGCAAATCACCCGCGCTTACCCTGTGGTCAGCGAGTTGACCTTGATCACCGATCGCGATCAAGCCATCCCCGTCTTGAATGTGCGCAACGGTTTGCGTGGCGTGGCCTATGGCGACAGCGAAGGATCAGACCTGATTGAATTGCGCTACATGGCCACCAATGCGGACATACAAGAGGGCGATTTTTTGACCACCAGCGGTATCGATGGTATTTTCCCGCCGGGTTTGCCGGTGGCCAAGGTGATCCACATCGAGCGCAGGTCAGAGACTGTGTTTGCTCGCATTCTGTGTCAACCCGTTGCTTTGACTCAAGGCGTCAGGCATGTGATGGTGATCACGCCGACAGGTGACAAAACACCTGAGCGTCCATCAGCCGCATCGGCTTTGACAGGAAGGCGACCATGATCTTGCGGCGCGGACAACCCCTTTTGTTGCCTGTCAATCCCTGGTTCATCATGGCCAGTTTGTTGGTGGGTTTGATGCTCAACATGTTGCAAAACATGGGCCTGATGGGCAATATGGCTTGGGCTCCCAATGTTTTGGCGGTGGTCTTGGTTTTTTGGTGCGTTCATCAACCGCTGCGTGTCGGGGTATTTTTGAGTTTTGCATTGGGTCTGGTGTGCGACGTTCACGAGGGAACTTTGTTGGGGCAGCATGCGTTGTCCTTCAGCGTCATGGGCTACATGGCATCTCATTTGCACCGCCGCATGCAATGGTTCACTGGAATTTCGCAGGCGCCACAGATCTTTCCTGTTTTTGTGGTCGGGACCCTGATCGATGTGCTGATGCGTTTTTTGATGGACCGGCACACCACTGGCTGGAGCATGGTGTTTGCCCCAGTGATTGAGGCTGCACTGTGGGTGCCTTTTTCGCACGTGTTGTTGATGCCCCAGCGCCGCCCCCCTGATCCGGACAAAACCCGTCCACTTTAATGGGTGGCATTCATGTCGACTGGCCATCATTTGCACTCAGAATTGCACCGATTTCGCGGGCGCATTTTCGTGGCCACAGCGTTGGTGGCCGTGTGTTTTTTGCTGTTGATGATTCGCTTGTTTTATCTGCAAGTGGTGCGTCATGAAGACTATCTGAATCAAGCTGAAAGCAATCGCACCGCCATCGTGCCAATCGTCCCCAATCGAGGGGTGATCACCGACCGAAACGGTGTGGTGCTGGCCACCAATTATTCAGCCTATACCCTGGAAATCACGCCATCTCGTTTGCAAGCGCCGATCGAGCAAGTGATCGATGAGTTGGCTGACATCGTGGACATCCAGATCAGAGACCGCAAGCGTTTCAAGAAGCTGCGTGAAGAGTCGCGCAGCTTTGAATCGGTGCCCATTCGCACGCGCCTGAGTCCCCAAGAGTTGTCTCGCTTTGCAGCGCAGCGTTATCGATTTCCTGGAGTGGACATTCGTGCGCGCTTGTTCAGGCAATATCCTCATGGCAGCTTGGCCAGTCATGTGACGGGCTACATCGGACGCATCAATACCGCAGAAAAACAAAAGCTGGCCGATCAAGATGAAGATGGCAATTACCACGGAACCGATTACATCGGCAAGCTGGGGGTCGAGCAAAGTTACGAGCGAGATTTGCATGGCATCACCGGCTTTCATGAAATGGAAACCTCAGCCGGTGGACGTGCCGTGCGTCGGTTGAAATCAAAATCTGCGACGCCAGGCAAAACGGTGACGCTGTCGATCGACATTGTTTTGCAAAAATTGATCGAAGACTTGTACGGAGAGCGCCGTGGCGCCTTGGTGGCCATGGACCCACGCACTGGCGAAGTGCTGGCATTTGTCAGCAAACCCACCTTCGATCCCAACTTGTTCGTCGAAGGCATTGATGCCGACAACTGGAAGGCCTTGAATGAATCGCCGGACAAGCCTCTGCTCAATCGCGCTTTGCGTGGCACCTATCCACCTGGCAGCACTTACAAACCTTTCATGGGCTTGATTGCGCTGCAAACTGGCAAACGCACGGCCGAGCAAGTGTTTGCAGATCCAGGTTTTTTCATGTTTGGCAACCATCGCTTTCGCGACGACAAAGAGGGCGGGCATGGCATGGTGGATTTGCGCAAATCGATTGTTGAATCGTGCGACACATACTATTACCTGTTGGCGCGTGACATGGGCGTGGACTTGATCCATGACGAAATGGCGCGCTTGGGTTTGGGTCAATTCACCGGCATCGACATACTGGGTGAGGCTCGAGGCATCTTGCCTTCGACCGAATGGAAACGCAAAACCTATAAAAAGGCCGATCAACAACGTTGGTACTCGGGTGAAACCATCTCTTTAGGCATCGGTCAGGGCTATAACAGTTACACCATGTTGCAAATGGCGCAAGCCACCGCCACATTGGTCAACGACGGTGTGCAAATGCGTCCTCATTTGGTGCGTGAGGTGACTGACCCGGTCACTTCTGCGCGCCAGGTGATTGCCAAAGAGCCCGTGGCCCAAATGCCCTTCAAGCCCGAGCACATGGCCATCATTCGACAGGCCATGGTCGATGTCAATCTGTATGGCACCTCGGCCAGCAGCTTTGCCGGTGCCAGCTACACCAGCGGCGGCAAAACCGGCACGGCTCAGGTCTACACCGTGGGTCAAAACGAAAAATACCAAGCCTCTCGTGTGAACGAGCGCTTGCGCGACCATGCCCTGTTCATCGCATATGCGCCCGCCGAGGCCCCCAAAGTGGCCTTGGCCATGGTCGTTGAAAACGCAGGATTTGGCGCCCAAAACGCCGCCCCCATTGCCCGTCGCGTCTTCGACTACGTCATCAACGGCACCTACCCCAACCCTGACGACATGGCCGCCGTCCAACGAGGTCAAGCCACCCGCCCCATCGGCCAGCCCGTCGCCCCGCCTCCACTGAATGAATGGGGGTCAGACCCCAATTTAGCTAAAAAACAACAATAAATGGGGGTCTGACCCCCATTTATTCATCGAAGGTAGGCGTCGTATCCGGTTTTGCAGACCAGGGCTGCGACCACCAGCATGAACATGACGCGTACAAAACCAGCGCCATGTTTCAGGGCCATGCGTGTGCCCAGCAAACTGCCCAGCACATTGGCCAGCGCCAACGGCAAGGTCAGGTGCCACCACACATGCCCTTGAAGGGCGAACAACACCAGGGCTGAAGCATTGCTGGTGGCGTTGAGCAATTTAGCGTAAGCCGATGCATTCAAAAAGTCATAGCCCAACCATCGTACCATCACAAAGACGAAAAAGCTGCCCGTACCAGGGCCAAAAAAACCATCGTAATAACCCACCACCAAGCCGATGCCACACAAAGCGATGCCTTCGGCCCCGCCACTCAAGCGTGGTGAATGGGTGTGACCCAAGTCTTTGCGCATCAGCGTGTAGAGCAACACCAACAGCAGCACCAAGGGCAGCCATTTGCGCAAAAAATCAGGTGAGATCAGGGTCAGCGTGTAGGCGCCCAGCCAAGAGCCCGCCCAAGTCAGAGCCACAGCGATCGATAACTTTCGCCATGGCATGTGGATGCGTCTGCTGTATTGCCACCACGCAAACAGCGTGCCCCAGACCGAAGCGCTTTTGTTGGTCCCTAACAAAGTGGCCGGTGGTGCGCTCAGGTAGGTGGCAAACAAAGCCGGCACCAAAATCAAGCCGCCCCCACCGACGATGGCATCGACAAATCCGGCCAGCGCAGAGGCCAGCGTCACCAGTATCCATTCCATAAGGGTCGGATTGTCGCATTGAGCCGACAAAAAAAAGCACCGAACGATGTCGGTGCATTCAATGCATCTTTTGAGATGCCATCATCATGAAAGTCAAGTTCGTCTCCTCGAACCCTCGAAGCACCTTTCGGTCTTAGCGAGTGATTCAACTTTAAGGGTGCTGATGGACCCTCAAGCCTAGGGCTTACCCGATCGGCAGACTAGGACTTTCCCTTGGGTGCTGGGTCACGCCCAGACGGCCTACCAGGTCAAGCGGCCTGTGCGCGAGGCTCAATCATCCACTGGGCGGCCTTCTCGGCCATCATCAAGATGGGTGAGTTGGTGTTGCCACTGGTGATGGTGGGCATGGCGCTGCCGTCAACCACTCGCAAGCCACGCACCCGCCCCCCGTGGCCATCGAGCAGTCGCAAGCGCGAATCGAGCACGGCCAGCGGATCATCCATCTTGCCCATGCGAGCGGTCCCCACTGGGTGGAAGATGGTGGTGGCGATGTCACCGGCCAGACGAGCCAGGTCCTCATCGGTTTCGTACTGCGGCCCTGGTTTCCACTCCACCGGTTGCAAATGCGCCAAGGCCGGTTGTGCGACGATGCGACGCGTCACCCGCAATGAATCGGCTGCCACTTTGCGGTCTTGCTCGGTGCTGAGGTAGTTGGGCGCGATGGCTGGGGCTGTTTTGAAATCGGCGCTGGTGATGTGCACCGTTCCACGGCTGGTGGGGTTGAGGTTGCATACGCTGGCGGTGAAAGCTGGGAAGCGATGCAAAGGCTCACCAAATGCATCCAGACTCAGAGGCTGCACGTGGTACTGGATGTTGGGCCAAGAAAAATCAGGGCTGCTGCGGGTGAAAGCCCCAAGCTGCGACGGGGCCATGCTCATGGGGCCGGTGCGCTTCAAGGCGTATTCGAGCCCGATCTTGGCTTTGCCCCACCAGTGGTTGGCCAGGGTGTTCAGGGTTTGAACACCTTGCACCTTGTAGACGGCGCGAATTTGCAAGTGGTCTTGCAAATTGCCACCGACCCCCGGCAAATTCAGCACCGGTTCAATGCCCAAGGCCTGCAAGCGTGGGGCATCTCCCACGCCAGACAATTGCAAAATTTGAGGTGTGCCGATGCTGCCCGCGCTCAGCACCACCTCTGCTTGAGCTTTGACCTCAATGGCTTGCTGTCCATCCCACACGCGCACACCCGTGCAGCGCAACTGGCCGTCGGCGTCACGCTGCCACATCAGACCCATGACCTGAGCCGACGTCCACATCTCAAAATTGGGTCGGCCGTAACAGGTGGGACGCAAAAAGGCTTTGGGGGTGTTCCAGCGCCAGCCATCGCGTTGGTTGACTTCAAAATACCCCACGCCTTCGTTGCTGCCCCGATTGAAATCATCGGTGGCCGGGATGCCCGCTTGCTGGGCGGCTTGGGCAAATGCGTCGAGCACATCCCAGCGCAGGCGTTGCTTGTCGACCCGCCATTCGCCTGCGGCACCGTGCATGTCGCTGGCACCCTTGTGGTGGTCTTCGTGTTGCTTGAATTGTGGCAAGCACTTGCTCCAGGACCAAGCGTCATCGCCTGTCATGTGTGCCCATTGATCGTAGTCACGGGACTGACCACGCATGTAAATCATGCCGTTGATGCTGGAGCAACCCCCCAGCACCTTGCCGCGCGGATAGCGCAATCGCCGGCCATTCAATCCAACTGCAGGCTCGGTTTGGTACATCCAGTCGGTGCGCGGGTTGCCAATGCAATACAAATACCCCACTGGAATATGCACCCAGTGGTAGTCGTCTTTGCGGCCGGCCTCGATCAACAAGACTCGCTTGGCGGGATCGGCACTGAGCCGGTTGGCCAGCAAACAACCGGCGGTACCAGCCCCCACGATGATGTAATCAAACGAATCCATGGTATGAGAACGCATCAAAGTCTTGAGGTTCTGGCTTGGTGGGCGTCACTTGGAAGTGGGCATGGCAAATTCGGCGCCTTTGCCAATGCTCTCAGGCCAGCGTTGCATGATGCTTTTTTGTTTGGTGTAGAAACGAACGCCTTCTTCGCCATAAGCGTGCATGTCACCAAATAAAGAGCGTTTCCAACCACCAAAGCCATGCCAGGCCATGGGCACCGGAATCGGGACGTTGATGCCCACCATGCCCACTTGGATGCGGCGTCCAAATTCGCGAGCCACATTGCCATCGCGGGTGAAACACGACACGCCGTTGCCAAACTCGTGTTCGTTGATCAGTTTGACAGCGCTGCCAAAGTCAGGGACCCGCACACAAGACAACACTGGACCAAAAATTTCTTCCTTGTAGATCTTCATGCTGGGTTGCACATGGTCAAACAAGGTGCCTCCCATCCAGAACCCTTGGTCACAGCCTTCTCCAGCCTGCGCTCCATTGAAGCCACGGCCATCAACCAATAACTTGGCGCCTTCTTGCTCGCCAGACGCGATGTAGCCGGTGATGCGTTGGCGCGCGGCATCGGTGACGATGGGGCCCATCTCGGCAGCCAGGTTCATGCCATTCAAGACCTTCAATTGACGCGTGCGTTCGATCAGTTTGGGCATGATCTTGTCGGCCACGTCGCCCACCAGCATCGCCACCGAAATGGCCATGCATCGCTCACCTGCAGAGCCGTAGGCACTGCCGATCAAGGCGTCTACGGCTTGGTCCAAGTCGGCGTCGGGCATGACCACCATGTGGTTCTTGGCGCCGCCCAGGGCTTGCACGCGTTTGCCATGCCGGGCACCGGTTTCATAGATGTAGTTGGCGATGGGGGTCGAGCCAACAAAGCTGATGGCTTTGACATCAGGATGGTCCAGCAAGGCGTCCACAGCTTCTTTGTCGCCTTGAACCACATTGAACACACCATCGGGCAGGCCTGCTTTTTTCAGCAACTCGGCCATGAACAGCGATGGCGACGGATCCAACGGGCTGGGCTTCAAGATGAAGGTGTTGCCGCAGGCAATGGCCACCGGGAACATCCACATCGGCACCATCACCGGGAAGTTGAAAGGGGTGATGCCAGCCACCACGCCCAGCGGTTGACGCAGCACCCAATTGTCGATGCCGGTCGAGACTTGGTCGGTGAAGTCGGTTTTGAGCAACTGTGGAATGCCGGTGGCGAACTCGACAATTTCAATGCCTCGGGTGACTTCACCCTGTGCATCGGTGAACACCTTGCCGTGCTCAGCGGTGATCATGCGGGCCAAATCATCGCGGTGCTGATTGAGCAGCTCTAAAAATTTGAACATGATGCGGGCACGACGCAGTGGAGGCAAATCAGCCCATGCCGGAAAAGCCGCTTGGGCCGAGGCCACGGCCGCTTGCACATCGGAGGTGCTGCCCAATTTGACTTGGGCCGTGACGGCCCCTGTGGCCGGGTTGGTCACGTTTTGTTGGCGAGTGCCCACGCCCGCGGCCACTTGGCCATTGATGTAATGCGAGATGATGTTGCTCATGTTGAAATATCCAAAATTAAAAAATCAGCGACCGCCCGTGACATCAATGACCGAACCCGTGGTGTAAGAGGCGTCGTCGCTCATCAACCAGACGATGGCGCGTGCCACCTCTTCGGCGGTGCCGGGGCGTTGCATGGGGACAAAATGGGCCAACTCACGTGCCCGATTGGGCAAGCCGCCGCTGGCGTGAATTTCGGTGTCAATCAGTCCTGGTCGAACGGCATTGACCCGGATGCCTTCCGCGGCCACCTCTTTGCCCAAGCCCAAGGTGAACACATCAATGGCTCCCTTGGCGGCGGCATAGTCCACATATTGACCGGGAGAGCCTAAGCGCGCTGCGGCCGACCCCAAGTTTACGATCACGCCCCCGCTGCCGCCATGTTTGGTGCTCATGCGGCGCACAGCCTCACGGGCGCAAATGAAACTGCCGGTGATGTTGATGCGAAACATGCGGTCGAGCCGTTCGACGGTCATCTCATCGACGCGTTGTGGCATGTCGACCACGCCTGCGTTGTTGACCAGTGCGCTCAGACGCCCTAATTTGGCATCGACTGTTTCAAACATTTTTTTGATCTGGGCTTCATCGCCCACATCGGCTTGAACGGCCATCGCGGTGCCACCTGCGGCTCTGATCTGGCGCACGACTTCATCGGCGGCCAATGAGTTTTGGGTGTAATTGACGGCCACCGACCAACCCTGTTGGGCCGCCAACAACGCGCATGATGCGCCAATTCCACGACTGCCTCCAGTCACCAAAGCCACACGCGACATGGTCATCTCCTGTAAAAATGAAGGTGTCAGAATGGTCCAACACCCAGAAAAAAATTTGAACCCCACACCATAGCACGGAGACCCACCCCCATGAATCGCACAGTTGACTATTACTTTGCACCGCAAAGCCCCTGGACCTATCTGGGTCATTCGCGCTTGCGCGAGATTTTGCGCCAGCGCGGTGCCCAAGTTCGGGTCATGCCCGTCGACTTAGGGGGCAAGGTGTTTCCCAACTCGGGCGGCTTGCCCGTGGGCCAGCGTGCTCCTCAGCGCCAGGCCTACCGGTTGGTCGAGTTAGAGCGTTTCAGCCAATACCTGAGCGCCCCACTCAACCTCAAGCCCAAGTATTTCCCGGTGGCAGGCGACGATGCATCGCGTTTGATCATCGCTGTCGATCAATTGTGGGGTGTGCATGCGGCCATGGACATCACTGGCGCCATCTTGGCCGCCTGTTGGGCCCAAGAGCGCAACATCGCCGACCCTGCCGTGCTGGCCGAATTGGTGTCTGAGCACAAGCTGGACCCCGCTTGTCTGGACAAAGCCAACAGCCAATCGGTGCAAGAGGCCTACGAAAGGTACACCGAACGGGCCATCGCGGCTGGCGTGTTTGGCGCCCCCAGCTATGTGGTGGACAGCGAGATTTTTTGGGGCCAGGACCGCCTGGACTTTTTGGATCGGCGCTTGGCTTGAGGTCAGCCCAGCACCCCGTGTGCCTGCTGGTCGGCATGGTAGCTCGATCGCACCAAGGCGCCGACTGCGGCATGGGTGAAGCCCATTTGGTAGGCCTCGGTTTCAAACATCTTGAAGGTGTCGGGGTGGACATAGCGGCGCACGGGCAAATGGCTGTTGCTGGGCGCCAGGTACTGACCGATGGTCAGCATGTCGATGTCGTGAGCACGCATGTCGCGCATGACTTGCAAGATTTCTTCGTCGGTCTCACCCAAACCCACCATCAAACCGCTTTTGGTGGGCACATGGGGAAACAGGGCTTTGAATTTTTTCAGTAAATTCAGGCTGAACGCATAGTCGCTGCCGGGTCGCGCTTCGCGGTACAAGCGAGGCACAGTCTCTAGGTTGTGGTTCATCACATCGGGCGGGGAGGCCTTGAGGATGTCAAGGGCTCGATCGTCACGGCCCCTGAAGTCAGGCACCAGCACCTCGATGCGGGTCTGGGGCGAGAGCTCCCGGGTGCGCTGGATGCAAGACACAAAATGCGCGGCACCGCCATCGCGCAAATCGTCTCGATCGACGCTGGTGATCACCACGTATTTCAATTTCAACGCAGCAATGGTGCGCGCCAAGTTGTCGGGTTCTGCCGCATCCAAAGGGTCGGGTCGCCCGTGGCCAACGTCGCAAAAAGGGCAGCGCCGGGTGCATTTGTCCCCCATGATCATGAAAGTGGCCGTGCCTTTGCCAAAACATTCACCGATGTTGGGACAGCTGGCCTCTTCGCACACGGTCACCAGCTTGTTGCTGCGCAAAATGTCTTTGATTTCATAAAACCGGGTGCTGGGCGAGCCCGCCTTGACGCGGATCCAGTCGGGCTTCTTTAACACCTCGCCGGCCTCGACTTTGACCGGGATGCGCGAGAGTTTGGCCGCCGCTTTTTGCTTGGCCGTGGGGTCGTACTGTTCGCGGCCCTGTGCTTCGCGAACCGTTTTGTGATCGGGGGTTTTCATGATTGCATTATCCCAAGGCGCCTTGCAATTGTGTGGACAAGATGCCAGCCACCTCATCCCAGCTTGCGGTCACGCCCAAGGTGGCCATGTCCAGCGTGCGCAAGCCCGCATACCCACAGGGGTTGATGCGATCAAAGGGCGCTAAATCCATGGCCACATTCAGAGCCACCCCGTGGTAGCTGCAATGTTTGCTGACCTTGATCCCCAATGCCGCAATTTTTCCCAGGCCTGAAAAATGGGGGTCTGCCCCCCATTGTTCGGAGGGTTCGCTGGTGGTGGCGTGAGGGGGCACAGATGACAGTGGGGCATGACCAAAAGGGTCGTCCAGGCGCACATAAATGCCTGGAGCGCCCGGTACCCGGTGCCCCGTGATGCCACAGTGGCGCAGGGTGCGAATGACGGCCTCTTCGATGCGGTAGACCAGTTCTTTGACAAAGTAGCCGCGACGGCGCAAATCCAACAACGGGTACGCCACCACTTGGCCTGGTCCGTGAAATGTCACTTGACCGCCTCTGTTGGTCTGCACGACTGGAATATCGCCCGCCATCAGCACATGTTCGGCCCGACCAGCCAGGCCTTGGGTGAATACCGGGGGATGCTGGCAAAGCCACAGCTCATCGGGTGTTCCTGGCCCCCTGGCATCAGTAAAAGATTTCATTTGCTCAAAAGTGGGCACATACTCAACCAGACCCAAATGGTGGACAATCACAACACCACCTTGACCATGGGGTGGGCCGTCAAAGCCCGATAAAGGGCGTCCAGTTGCTCGCGACTGATGGCGTGGATGGGCAGCGTCACGCCCAGGTATTTGCCGCTGCTGGAGGGGCGCAACTCGATGCCGGATGCGTCAAATTGGGGGTCGTGCTGTTCGGCCACCAAGGTGATGGCCTGCACAAATCCGTCAACCCGCAAGCCCATGACCTTGATGGGAAACAGGCAAGGGTACTCAATCAGGCTGTCACGCCGAGGGTCGGGGGTCTGCTCAGTCATGGGCGTGATCCTAACGCTTGGTCGCACAAGGCCCGTGCCAATGCCGACAAAGCCCGTGCTTTGAAATGCATTTGCTTTTTCCTTGAGGAAAATCCTTAAGTAGGACGACGACTGTGTCTATAATGGTGGTCTTTGCCAAGAAGCGGGATGTAACCTGGGCGTCAAGAATCATGGCCAGAATGCAACCCGTTTCATACCCTGAGCAAGAGGATCCCGAGCCGCCCATACAGCGGCTGACTGCCGAGCAAGCTCGCGAATGGCGCGAACGGCAACCCCAGGTGTCGATATGGCGCGTGGTGATGTTGCAGGCTTTGGCAGGTGGGGCGATCTCGTTGTTGGCCTGGGGGATCTCTGGAAGCCATGCAGCCTGGTCTGCGGCCTATGGGGCTCTCACAGTGGTGTTGCCTGCGGCAGTCATGGCGCGTGGCATCACGGGTCGGCTGGCCTCGGTGAACGCGGCCACGGCTGCGCTGGGGTTCTTGGTATGGGAAGCGGTCAAGATCATGTTGTCCGTGGCCATGTTGTTGGTCGCAGGTCGGCTGATCGTTGGTCTGAGCTGGCCGGCAATGCTGGTGGCCATGATCATCACCATGAAAATTCATTGGTTAGCCATCGGTTTAGGCCGGCGGCTGACTTTTACGAAACACAACTGAGCCGAGTCAACGCATGTCTTCTGAAGCAGCTGCACCCACCTCCGGTGAGTACATCGTTCACCACTTGACCCATCTGCAAAACCAGAAGCCCAATGGCCCGCTAGATTTTTCGGTGTTCAACCTCGACTCTTTGTTCTGGGGCATTTTGTTGGGTGTGGTGGGGTGCTTCTTTTTGTGGCGTGCTGCCCGCAAAGCCACCTCGGGGGTTCCGGGTCGTTTTCAAGCGGCAGTTGAGATTTTGGTCGACATGGTCGAAAGTCAGGCCAAAGGCATTGTGCACAACGCCCAAAGTCGCAAATTTGTGTCCCCCCTGGCGTTGACGGTGTTTTTGTGGATCTTTTTGATGAACGCCATGGACTTGTTGCCGCTGGATCTGGTGCCCCTCATTTGGGAACACATCTATGGCGCTGCCGGACATGATGCGCACCACGCTTACATGCGCGTCGTGCCCACTGCCGATTTGTCCATGACCATGGGCTTGTCGGTCGCTGTGTTGCTGGTTTGCTTGATTTACAACGTCAAAATCAAAGGCGCGGGTGGTTGGATCCACGAATTGTTCACCGCACCGTTCGGCTCGCATCCTGCTTTGTGGCCGTTCAATTTCTTGATGCAAATCATCGAATTCATCGCCAAAACCGTGTCCCATGGCATGCGACTGTTTGGCAACATGTACGCTGGCGAATTGATTTTCATGCTGATCGCCCTCATGGGTGGCGCATTCTCTTTCACTGGCACAGGCATTGGCTTGGCCATTGGTCACATCATTGCCGGTTCGGCATGGGCCATCTTCCACATTCTGATCATCACCTTGCAAGCCTTCGTGTTCATGATGCTCACGCTGGTCTACATCGGTCAGGCGCACGACGCCCATTGATCAGGATTCGCAGTTTTTTCAACCTTTCTCAACCACTGTTCCTTTAGGAGTCTCACCATGGAAGTTATCAGCTTTGTTGCTCTGGCCGCTGGCCTCATCATCGGCCTGGGTGCCATTGGTGCCTGTATCGGCATCGGCATCATGGGCAGCAAATACCTTGAGTCTGCTGCCCGTCAGCCCGAACTCATGGGCGAGCTGCAAACCAAGATGTTCCTGTTGGCAGGTCTGATCGACGCCGCTTTCATCATCGGTACCGGTATCGCCCTGTGGTTTGCCACGGCCAACCCGTTCCTGGGTCAACTGGCCAACCTGCCCAAGTAATTTCTCCCAGAGCCTGGGGTTGAAACTGGGCATGGGTGCATGTTGGACGGTCCCTCGGGGCTGCCTGTCAAAGCACCGATGCCCTGTCCCCTAAATCACACAAAGGACTCGACGTGAGCATTACCGGAACCCTCATAGTCCAGATCATCGTCTTTCTGATCCTGGTCTGGTTCACGATGAAATTCGTTTGGCCGCCGATCACTGCGGCCCTGGACGAGCGTGCCCAGAAGATCGCCGACGGTCTGGCCGCCGCTGACAAGGCCAAAGCCGACCTCAGTGCCGCCAACAAGCGCGTGGAAGAAGAGTTGGCCAAGACTCGCAATGAGTCGGCCACCCGACTCGCCGATGCCGAGCGCCGTGCGCAAGGCATCATCGAAGAAGCCAAGGCTCGTGCCACTGAAGAAGCCAACAAGATTGTGGCGGCCGCCCGTGCCGAAGCCGATCAGCAGGCCGTCAAGGCACGCGAAGCCCTGCGCGAGCAAGTCGCCGTGCTGGCGGTCAAAGGTGCCGAGCAAATTTTGCGCAAAGAAGTCAATGCCGGCGTTCATGCCGACTTGCTCAACCGCCTCAAGGCCGAGCTGTAAGAGGACATCATGGCCGAATTAGCCACCATTGCACGTCCCTACGCCGAAGCCCTGTTCAAAGCGGGCGCCAGTCAACCTGAAGCCATTTCGGCCTGGTTGGATGAAGTGGCAGCCATTTCCTCTGATGATCAGGTTCAGCAATTGGCGGGCAACCCCAAAGTGTCTGATCAGCAACTGTTTGATCTGTTTGCTGGCTTGGTCCCTGCTCTCAAAGGCGATGTGGCACACAACTTTGTGCGAACCGTGATCGAAAACGATCGCTTGGCCGCTTTGCCTGAAATCGCTCTCCAGTTTCGCTCGTTGAAAAACGCACAAGGCGGAACCAGCGACGCGGTGGTGGGCAGTGCCTTCCCGATCGATGCCGCTGTGCTGGCCGATCTCAAAGCCACGCTGGAAAAGCGCTTTGGTCGTCAACTCAACCTCAGTGTCGAGATCGCACCCGAGCTCATCGGTGGCATTCGTGTGGTGGTCGGGGACGAGGTGTTGGACACCTCTGTTCGCGCCCGTCTGGAACAAATGAAAGTCGCGCTGACCGCTTGAGCTTCGGCTCTAAGCAGTTGGCCTAACCAAGGAAAAGGAAAGAGTCATGCAACTCAATCCCGCAGAAATCTCCGAGCTGATCAAAAGCCGCATTCAAGGTCTTTCAGGCAGCGCTGACGTTCGCAATCAAGGCACCGTCATCTCTGTCACCGACGGCATTTGCCGCATCCACGGCCTGTCCGATGTGATGCAAGGCGAAATGCTTGAATTCCCCAACAACACCTTCGGCCTGGCCCTGAACCTCGAGCGCGACTCTGTCGGCGCCGTGATTTTGGGTGAGTACGAGCACATCTCTGAAGGCGATACCGCTGTCTCTTATACACATCTCCGAGCCCACGAGACGGACTCCTATCT
>CAWUNN010000004.1:0-19630 GCA_963923185.1 uncultured Limnohabitans sp.
GCTTGCGGGAAGACTGCACTGATGTTTTGCGTCACCATCCCATGGGGGCCTTGCCAGGAGACACGGACCAAGTATTCTTTTTCGACTTCTGAGTGTTCGCCAATCAGATGCCTGGCCACCCGGCCATCTTGGGTCAAGACCAGCAAGCCCACCGAGTCGATGTCAAGCCGACCCGCTGGGGCCAGGCCCCGCAATTGGCCTGGACTGAAACGAATGGGCGTTGGATCGCCCGACCAACGGTTGCGGGCCTGAATCAAGGTCACGGCCGGGGCATGGCCGTCTTCGGCCTGGCCGCTGACATAGCCCACGGGTTTGTTCAACAAAATGGTGACCTGTTGTTGTTGATGGTCTTGTGCCGCTCGCTCGACAGTGATGCGATCGGTGGGGCCCACTTGCATGCCCATTTGGGCCGGCTGGCCGTTGACCCGCACCCAACCGCGTTCGATCCAGGCGTCGGCCTCGCGTCGCGAGCACAAACCCAATTCGGCCATGCGTTTGTTCAGGCGGCTTTTGCCGCTGTCAGGAGCGTGTTGCATGCAAAATAGTCTAACCTCTGAGGTTGTTCAAGGGTTGCTGAGCGGTGGCAATCGTTCAGAGATGACGCAGCGCAGCCAGTTTGAGCACGCGAAGGCCCCCGTATTCGATTCGAATGGCACCTTGCAGCTCGAGTTGTTTTAAGGCCACATTCACCCGTTGTCGAGACAAGCCCACCAGATAAGCCAACTCTTGTTGAGTGATCTGCAGCACCTCACCCACGCCAGGGTACAGGATGGGATTGAACAAAGACATCAACGATCGAGCCACCCGTGTTTCGGGGTTCTGAATGCGGTCGATCTCGCGGGCTGCAATGAACTGACCCAGTCGTTCATTGAGTTGGTTCATGACAAATCGGTTGAAGCCGATCGAGTGATCCAACAGCCAATGAAAGCCAGACACGGGCAAACCAGCGACCACGCTGGCACGCAGGGCCTGGACGTTGTATCGGTAGGGCTCTCGCTTGATGGCCGTGCCCTCGCCAAACCAACCGCCTGCAGGCAAGCCCATGTAGGTCATGCTTTGCCCCTCGGCGTTGTCGGTGCTCATCTTCAACAGGCCAGCGACCACCCCAAACCAGTAGGTGGGGGCCCGGCCGACCCGACACACATGGTCGCCTGGCAGGGCGTCTCCAACTACCAGCTCGGGCACGATGCGCTCGCGCTCGGCGACGCTCAGGTGCGAAAGCCATGGGACGCCCTCGAGTTCTTGTGCCGTCGGGGCTCTTCGGCGCTGGTGCAGGGTCAAATCAGTGGTCATGCCAGACACTTTGTCAGTCTCGGGTCAGTCGTTACTAGGGTCTACCCTTAATTGTCGTTGCAACGACAAAAAAGCGTCAATGCCAAGCCTAGCATGACTGCATCACGATGAATGCACCCGAATGGACACCACATTTCCCAAACTGTTATTGAAGCACGCAACCCAGCGTCCCGACGCTGCGGCCATGCGTGAAAAGGAATACGGCATTTGGCAAAGCCTGAGCTGGGCGCAATTGAGCGACATGGCGCAAGGCTTGGCAGCCGGTTTGCACCGCGATGGCTTGCAACGTGGCGAGCACTTGGTGGTGGTGGGTTCCAATCGACCCAGGTTGTATGCCGCCATGCTGGCCGCTCAGGCACTGGGGGCGGTGCCCATTCCTTTGTACCAAGACGCGGTGGCGGCAGAGTGTGTGTTTCCGATCAACAACGCTCAGGTGCGTTTTGCCGTGGTCGAAGACCAAGAGCAAGTCGACAAATTATTGGAAATCCGTGAGCAATGCCCGCAATTGGCGCACATTTATTACGACGATCCGCGCGGCATGCGCCATTACGATGAGCCGGGCCTCGAGTCACTTGAGGCTTTGTTGGCTGCAGGGCTGACCCACGCCAAAGAGCATCCCGATTTGGTGCGACAGCAAATCGATGCAGGGCAGCCCGATGACGTGGCGGCCATGTTTTTCACATCGGGCACCACTGGCAACCCCAAAGGCGTGGTGCACACCCATCGCAGTTTGCTCGATCGTGCGGCCGTGGGTGCGACCTTTGATCATCTGGGGCCCAATGAGGATGTGTTGGCCTATTTGCCACCAGCCTGGATTGGTCAAAATATTTTCAGCTACTCGCAGTGGTTGTGCTGCGGCTATACCGTCAATTGCCCTGAGTCGGTCAGCACCGTCAACATCGACTTGAAAGAGATCGGCCCCACATATTACTTTGCCCCACCTCGCGTATTTGAGGGCATGCTCACCAGCGTGATGATCCGCATGGAGGATGCAGGCAAGTTCAAGCGCAAGATGTTCCATTACTTCATGCAAGTGGCCCGGCGTTACGGGCCTGACCGCATGGATGGCAAATCATTGCCAATGATGGGACGTTTGCTGTACCAATTGGGTGACTGGATGGTATTTGGCCCGCTGCGCAACAACTTGGGTTTTTCCAGGGTGCGCGTCGCCTACACCGCAGGCGAAGCCATTGGCCCGGATTTGTTCACCTTTTATCGATCGATTGGCATCAACCTCAAACAGTTGTATGGCTCAACCGAGACCGCTGTGTTTGTTTGCTTGCAACCAGACCATGAAGCCCGTGCCGACACCGTCGGTGTGCCATGCGAGGGCGTACAGATCAAAGTGGCAGACAACGGAGAGATCTTGGTCAAGTCAGCCGGTTTGCTCAAAGAGTATTACAAAAACCCGACGGCCACGGCCGAAGTGCTGACAGCCGACGGTTGGTACCACACCAGCGATGCCGGCTTCATTGACAACCAGGGGCACCTGAAGATCATCGACCGCGTGAAAGACGTCGGCCGCATCCAAGGTGGTGCATTCGATGGAGCCATGTTCGCCCCCAAATACGTTGAGAACAAACTGAAATTTTTCCCCCACATCAAAGAAGCGGTCGCTTATGGCGACGGGCGTGAGCAAGTCTGTGTCATGCTCAACATCGACTTTGATGCGGTGGGCAATTGGGCCGAACGGCGCAATTTGCCCTACGCGGGCTACACCGACTTGGCTGGCAAACCCGAGGTTTACGAGCTGATGCAAGAGTGTGTCGAAAAAGTCAATGCCGACTTGGCTGCCGATGCTTTGTTGGCTGGCAGTCAAATCAGCCGCTTTTTGGTTTTGCACAAAGAGCTGGATGCCGATGATGGCGAATTGACCCGCACCAACAAGGTCAGGCGCGGCTTCATCGCCGAAAAATACCAATCGTTGGTGGATGCACTGTACGGCGGCAAGACTGAGCAATTCATCGAAACCCAGGTCAAATTTGAAGATGGCCGTACGGGTAGCGTCAAGGCCACTTTGCGCATCAACGATGCCAAAACCTTTGCAGCCGTCAGGAGCGCGGCATGAAAAAACAAATCGGCGACGTCATTTTGGATGTCAAAAACATCAGCTTGCGTTTTGGCGGGGTCAAGGCCCTGACCGATATCTCATTCAATGTGCGCGAGCATGAAATTCGCGCCATCATCGGACCCAACGGCGCAGGTAAAAGCTCGATGCTCAATTGCATCAACGGGGTCTACACCCCATCTGAAGGATCGATCACGTTCAGAGGCCAGACTTTTGATCACATGGACAGTCATCAGGTGGCCACCATGGGCATCGCCCGCACCTTCCAGAACCTGGCTTTGTTCAAAGGCATGAGCGTGCTGGACAACATCATGACTGGGCGCAACCTGCGCATGAAAAGCAACTTGCTGTGGCAAGCCCTGCGCATCGGTCCGGCTGAGCGCGAGGAAAAGCAGCATCGCGAACGCGTCGAGCACATCATTGATTTTCTTGAAATTCAAGCACACCGCAAAACGCCAGTGGGTCAATTGCCATATGGCTTGCAAAAGCGGGTTGATTTGGGCCGGGCGTTGGCCTTAGAGCCTCAAGTGCTGTTGCTCGATGAACCCATGGCGGGCATGAACGTTGAAGAAAAACAGGACATGTGCCGCTTTATTTTGGATGTCAACGACGAGTTCGGTACCACCATCGTGCTGATTGAGCATGACATGGGCGTGGTCATGGACATTTCAGATCGGGTCGTGGTGCTGGACTACGGTAAAAAAATCGGCGATGGCGCGCCCGACGAAGTGCGCAACAACCAAGAGGTCATCCGGGCCTACCTTGGTACCACGCACTGAGGGGACAACGATGGCCTTTTTTCTAGAAACTCTCATGGGCGGCCTGATGGCGGGCATGCTGTACTCGTTGGTGGCATTGGGCTTTGTATTGATTTTCAAAGCCTCGGGCGTGTTCAATTTTGCCCAAGGTGCGATGGTGTTGTTCGCCGCATTGGCCATGGCTCGATTTGCCGAATGGATTCCTCTGTA
Source organism: uncultured Limnohabitans sp. (assembly GCA_963923185.1). Taxonomy (GTDB): domain Bacteria; phylum Pseudomonadota; class Gammaproteobacteria; order Burkholderiales; family Burkholderiaceae_C; genus Limnohabitans. Next base: position 4,330 of record CAWUNN010000004.1, read on the forward strand.
TTTGGGCATAGAACAACCGGTATTGGCCAATCTTCTGGCTTTTGTGTTGGCCGGCGCAGTGATGTTCATCGTGGCTTGGTTGATTGAGCGGTGGGTGTTGCGGCACTTGGTCAACCAAGAGGGCACCACCTTGCTGATGGCCACTTTGGGCATCACCTATTTTCTAGAGGGCTTGGGACAAGGGATCTTTGGCAACGACATTTATCAAATCAACATTGGCATGCCCAAAGACCCTGTGTTGGTGCTCGAGAGCATCTTTGAGGGTGGGGTGCTGATCAACAAAGAAGACTTGATTGCCGCTGGCATTGCGGCGGCCTTGGTGGCTGCTTTGACTTTGTTCTTCCAAAAAACTGGCACTGGCCGCGCCCTGCGCGCAGTGGCCGATGACCACCAAGCGGCGCAATCGATTGGCATTCCGCTCAATCGGATTTGGGTGATTGTCTGGTGCGTGGCGGGCTTGGTGGCCTTGGTGGCTGGCATGATCTGGGGCTCTAAGCTGGGCGTGCAATTTACCTTGGCCACCGTGGCCTTGCGCGCTTTGCCCGTGATCATTTTGGGCGGTTTGACCTCAGTGCCTGGGGCCATCATTGGCGGCTTGATCATCGGTGTGGGAGAGAAACTCTCAGAGGTCTACATCGGCCCGTTGGTGGGTGGGGGCATCGAAATTTGGTTTGCCTATGTGCTGGCGCTTGTGTTCCTGTTGTTCAGGCCGCAAGGTTTGTTTGGTGAAAAAATCATCGACAGGGTCTGAGTCATGTTTTACAGAGAAAACGGTCAATTCAAAACCACGTACCAGGCCGATCAACAAATTTTTCCGATCCGTCAAGATCGGTGGGCCATCGGTTTGATGTTGGTATTGGGTTTTTTGGTGGCACCCGCCTTGGCCGACGACTATTTTTTCCGCGCCATCTTGATCCCTTTCACCATCATGGCCTTGGCGGCTTTGGGGGTGAATATTTTGGTGGGTTATTGTGGCCAGATTTCGTTGGGCTCGGGCGCCTTCATGGCGGTTGGCGCCTATGGGGCCTACAACTTCTTTGTGCGCTTCCCGGACATGCCATTGATTCCCGCCTTGATCCTGGGCGGCCTGTGCGCCACCGCATTTGGCATTTTGTTCGGATTGCCCAGCTTGCGCGTTCGGGGGCTTTATTTGGCAGTGGCCACACTGGCCGCTCAGTTCTTCAGCGATTGGATGTTTTTGCGCATCAAATGGTTGCTCAATGACTCGGATTCGGGCTCGGTGTCGGTCAGTGGCTTGCAGGTGCTGGGCCTGCCCATTGAGAGCGCCTACAGCAAATACATGTTCTGCTTGTCCATTTTGGTGGTCATGGCATTGTTGGCCAAAAATCTGGTGCGAAGCGCCATTGGGCGCGAATGGATGGCCATGCGCGACATGGATGTGGCTGCTGCGGTCATTGGCATCCGACCCATGTATGCCAAATTGTCTGCGTTTGCGGTCAGCTCCTTCATCGTGGGGGTCTCGGGCGCCTTGTGGGCTTTCATTTATTTGGGCTCTTGGGAGCCTGCGGCTTTTTCAGTTGAAATCTCATTTCGATTGTTGTTCATGGTCATCATCGGTGGGTTGGGCTCGATCATGGGCGCATTTTTTGGCGCCGCCTTCATTGTGGTGACCCCCATCTTGCTGAAATTGATTTTGCCCGCCATATTCGGTTTGGTGGGCTGGCAAATCGACACCGCTGGTTTGTCGCATGCTGAACTGATCATTTTTGGGGCCCTGATCGTGTGGTTCCTGATCGTCGAGCCACATGGCTTGGCCAAACTGTGGTCGATTGGCAAGCAAAAGCTTCGCATCTGGCCTTTCCCGCATTGATTTTTGTTGATTCAAAGGAGACACCATGAAGTTCACCCGTCAATGGAAAACCGCCGCCGTGTTGACCAGCACTTTGTTGGCCTCATCGGCTGTCATGGCGCAAGCCAAAGAGCAATTCTTCCCCTTGCTGTCCTATCGCACGGGGGCTTATGCACCCAACGGCACCCCTTGGGCCAACGGCAAGCAAGACTATTTGAAGTTGATCAATGCCCGCGATGGCGGCATCAACGGAGTCAAAATCACTTTCGAAGAGTGTGAAACCGGTTATGCCACCGACAAAGGGGTAGAGTGTTACGAGCGCCTCAAGAGCCGACCTGGCGTGGCGTTGTTTGACCCGCAAGCGACAGGCATTACCTTTGCTTTGACCGAAAAAGCGCCAACTGACAAAGTGCCCCTGCTGACCTTGGGTTATGGTCTGTCGATTGCCCAAGACGGCAATGCCTTCAAGTGGAACTTCCCCCTCATGGGCAGTTATTGGACGGGCGCTGACATCTTGATCCAGCATCTGGTCAAGAAAGAAAATGGCAGCCTCAAAGGCAAAAAAATTGCTTTGGTCTACCACGACAGCCCCTTTGGCAAAGAGCCCATCCCCGTGTTGCAAGAGCATGCCAAAACGTTGGGCTTTGATTTGCAGATGTTGCCAGTGACCGCGCCGGGCGTTGAGCAAAAAGCCACATGGTTGCAAGTGCGCCAAAGTCGTCCCGACTATGTGTTGCTCTGGGGGTGGGGTGTGATGAACAGCACCGCGCTCAAAGAAGCTCAGGCCACTGGCTATCCCCGTGAGAAGATGTTTGGCGTGTGGTGGGCCGGTGCTGAACCCGATGTCAAAGACGTGGGCGAAGGCGCCAAAGGCTACAACGCCTTGGCCTTGAATACCGCCAGTCAGCAACCCAAGGTGATTCAAGATATTTTGAAATATGTGCACGACAAAGGTCAGGGAACTGGCCCGCGTGATGAAGTGGGTCAGGTCTTGTACACCCGTGGCGTCATCATTCAGATGTTGGCGGTTGAGGCCGTGCGCCGTGCGCAAGAGCGCTTCGGCAAAGGCAAGGTCATGACTGGCGAGCAAGTGCGTTGGGGTCTTGAGAACCTGAACTTGGATCAGAAAAAGCTCGACGCCATGGGCTTTGCCGGCGTGATGCGCCCCTTGTCCACCAGCTGCGCGGACCACATGGGCTCGACTTGGGCTCGCATCGAGACTTGGAGTGGCAAAACTTGGGAGATCACCTCAGACTGGTATCAGGCGGACGAGCAGGTCTTGAAGCCCATGATCAAAGCAGGTGCCGACAAGTACCTCAGCGACAAGAAGATGACGCGCCGCGCCGCGGGCGATTGCTCTTCCTGATGGGCTTCACGGCCCCAGTGTCAAGACACAGGGGCCGTCATCTGTCCTTAAATTGAATTGAAAGAGTCTCAACATGAGCCAGCCCATTGTTTTGAATGTCAACGGCATCGAGGTCATCTACAACCATGTGATCTTGGTGCTCAAAGGCGTTTCGCTGCAAGTGCCAGAGGGCGGTATCGTGGCTTTGCTGGGTGGCAATGGTGCGGGTAAAACCACCACCTTGCGAGCCATCTCTAACTTGCTCAAGGGCGAGCGAGGGGAAGTCACCAAGGGCTCGATCGAGTTTCGGGGTGAGCGCATCGAAAACTTGTCTCCAGCCGATCTGGTGCAGCGTGGCGTGGTGCAGGTCATGGAAGGTCGACATTGTTTTGCTCACCTGACCATCGAAGAAAACTTGTTGACTGGCAGCTACACCCGCACCGACAAAGGTGAAATTGCTGCCAATCTGGACAAGGTTTACAACTATTTCCCGCGCCTCAAAACCCGACGCACGTCACAAGCCGCCTATACCTCGGGGGGAGAGCAGCAAATGTGCGCCATTGGGCGTGCCTTGATGGCCAACCCCAACATGGTGTTGCTCGATGAACCCTCGATGGGCTTGGCTCCTCAAATCGTGGAAGAGGTGTTTGAGATCGTCAAGGATTTGAATCACAAAGAAAAAGTCACTTTCTTGTTGGCTGAGCAAAACACCAACATGGCCCTGAAGTACGCCGATTACGGCTACATCATGGAGTCTGGACGCATCGTCATGGACGGAGCCGCAGAGGCTTTGCGCTCCAACGAGGACGTCAAAGAGTTTTACTTGGGTGTCGGCGGCGGTGAACGCAAAAGCTTCAAAGACGTCAAGAGCTACAAGCGACGCAAACGTTGGCTGGCTTGATCTGTAACCTGCACTGATTTGACATGACCGCATATTTCGACGCCCTGGAAACTCGCACACCGATACAGCGTGAAACCGATCAACTGTTGGCTTTGTCACGCCAAATTGCCCACGCGCAACAGGCCACTGCAGCTTTTGGACGCATTTTGTCGGGCATCGATGCCCATGCGGTCAACAGCCGTGAGGCCTTGGCCCAATTGCCTGTGACCCGCAAACACGAACTGCTCGAGTTACAAAAGGCCGCTCGGCCAGCAGACTCTTTTGGGGGGTTCGCCGCCCTGGTGCGTGGCCCCAAACTGGCCCGCATCTTTGCTTCACCTGGACCGATCTATGAACCCGACGGTGTTCGTCCTGATTATTGGCGTACCGCACGGGCCATGTGCGCCGCAGGCTTTCAAGCTGGAGACCTGGTGCACAACAGTTTCAGCTATCACATGACCCCTGGCGCCTTCATCATGGAGTCGGGTGCCATGGCCCTGGGATGCACGGTATTTCCCGCAGGCACAGGCCAAACTGAGCAGCAGTTGGCAGCGATTGCGGACTTGCGGCCTGAGGCCTACGCGGGTACCCCCAGCTTTTTGCGCATCTTGGTTGAAAAGGCCCAAGAAGCAGGCGCCAACATCTCCAGCATCCAAAAAGCCTTGGTCAGTGGCGAGGCCTTTCCCCCGAGCTTGCGCGACTGGTTGCAACAGCACGGCATCACCGCCTATCAGTGCTATGCCACGGCCGATTTGGGGCTGGTGGCCTATGAAACATCAGCCCGACAGGGCTTGGTCGTCGATGAGGGGGTCATCATCGAGATCGTCAGGCCTGGGACGGGTGACCCGGTGCCCGAGGGTGAGGTGGGCGAGCTGGTGGTCACCACGCTCAATCCCGATTACCCGCTGATTCGATTTGGCACCGGGGACTTGACTGCCATTTTGCCCGGGCAATGCCCCACTGGACGCACCCAAACCCGCATCAAAGGCTGGCTGGGGCGCGCCGATCAGACGACCAAGGTGCGCGGCATGTTCGTGCACCCGGGTCAAGTCGATCAGGTTGCCAAACGCTTTCCAGAGGTGGTTCGAGCCCGACTGGTGGTCAGTGGTGAGATGGCCAATGACCAAATGGCTCTTCGCGTCGAGGTCAAACATCAGACCGATGGCTTGGCCCAGCGCATCGCTGAAGCGGTTCGCGATGTCACCAAATTGCGGGCCGACATAGAGCTGCTCAGCCCCGGTGGCCTGCCCAACGACGGCAAAGTCATAGAGGATGCCCGAACATATCAATGATGAATGGGATGAATGGGGGTCTGACCCCCATTCATTGCCTCTATTTCGCTGCTGTGCAAAGGCGGGCATGCCCAGTCATGGGAAATATGTAATTCCCACGATGCAGTCTGGCTGAATCTGAGGCGAGAATTTTGACCATGGACAGGGAGGCTTCAATGAAACGCTGGTGCGCGCTATTTCTGACAATGTGCTGTGGCCCATGGGCTGCATGGGCCACTGATTACCCAGGCAAAGACAAACCCATCACCATCATTGTGCCGTTTGCGGCGGGTGGCCCGACCGATCGGGTGGCGCGTGATTTGGCCGAAGCCATGCGCAAGCCTTTGGGCGCTTTGAGTGTGGTCATTGACAATGTCGGAGGGGCCGGTGGCACTTTGGGTGCGGCCAAAGCAGCGCGATCACCTGCCGATGGACACACCTTGTTTTTGCATCACATCGGCATGTCGACCTCACCAGCCTTGTATCGCAAGCTGCCCTATGACACGATGGGTGATTTTGAATACCTGGGCATGGTCAATGAGGTGCCCATGACTTTGGTGGGGCGCCATGGATTGCCCGCCAAAAATTTCAAAGAATTGCACGCTTGGATTGAAGCGAACAAGATCAAGGTCAATTTAGGCAACGCCGGATTGGGCGCGGCTTCGCACTTGTGCGGCTTGTTGTTTCAAAGTGCCCTGAAAGTAGAGATGACCACAGTCCCCTATAAAGGCACGGCCCCAGCCATGAATGACTTGATGGGCGGTCAAATCGATTTGATGTGCGACCAGACCACCAACACCACCGGTCAGATTGAAGCCAAAACCATCAAAGCATTTGCGGTGACCACCAGCAAGCGCTTGGCCATTCCTTTGTTAAAAGATTTACCTACTTTGGATGAGAGCGGCCTAAAAGGCTTTGAGGTCACCATTTGGCACGGTCTGTATGCACCCAAAGGAACGCCCGCTGACGTGGTGACCAAAATCAACGCAGCCTTGAAAGCCGCCTTGAAAGACCCCGAGTTCATCAAGAAAGAACAGGCTTTGGGGGCGGTGGTGGTCAACGATCGCCGAGTCGAACCCGCTGAGCATCGCAAATTTGTCCAGGCCGAAATCGCCAAATGGACACCCATCATCAAAGCGGCTGGTGTTTATGCCGATTGATCTGAATGGCTCTGCCCCTCAGCCAACTCGGCAAAGGGCAATTCACCCTTGACCAACATCACGGTGCAGGGGGCGTTCATGGCCACCTTGATGGGGACTGTGGCCATCCAGCGCTGAATGTGTAAGCCATGAGTGGCCGCGCCCATGATGATCATGCTTACCTGATTGGCCTGAGCGTATTGAAGCAAGGCATGGGCGACATCACTGGCGTGCAACAAATGAAACGAGGCTTGATGACCCGCCAAACCTAACGGCTCGGCCCATTTTTGTAGTCGCACCAAGTGCGACAGCTGAAGTCCGGTCTCACTTTCTGCGCCGCTCTCGGTGCTGCTTGCGGGTGAAATCACACTCACGACCGCCAACCTGGCCTGCGTCAAATGGCCCAAGGCCCGTTCGGTTTGCAGCCGCATCGAATAAATGATGTCTTGCGATACATCCTGATGCGGCAAAGCCACCATCACAATGGGCACGCGCTCGATTTGATACTGAGCGGGCAAGGGACTGGGCTCATAAGTCATGCCCGCTGCTTTGACCCAGCGGCCAATCGTTTTCCAAAATCCCCAGCCCTCGACCTTTTCAGACAAAGAAGTCAGTTGCACTTGTTCAGGATGACGCAAATCAAAAGCCAAGTGAGCCGCAGATGGGTAGCGCATGTCGGCCTGAGGCAATAAGCAGCGCAAAACCACCTCTTGCAGCCAGGCGGGCGTGTCGCCTCGCCATGCCCGCGGTGGCTTGGGTCGCATCCACAAGCGTTGTCGCATGCCGCCTTGGGTGGTCGGGTTGCCAAAGGGCAACTCACCCGTGATCATTTCATACAAAATCACACCCAAAGCAAAGACATCGCTGCGCGGATCTCCTCGCGTGCCAACGACCTGCTCTGGGGCGATCCATGGCGGTGATCCAATGGCCTTGCGCATTTCTTCGGCCAACAGGTCTGGAAAATGCGCATGCATCGAAAGTCCAAAATCAAGCAATACCGCTTGACCGCCAGAAAGCAGCATGACATTCGAGGGCTTGAGGTCATGATGGCAAACGTTTTGTTGATGCAGGCTGTGCACGGCTTGAGCCATGGCTGCGCCCATGTGTGCAATATCCAGAACGGGTGTCTTGAGCAGACCCGGCTTGCGTTCATCCAGCCATTGCTGCAGATTTTGCCCTTGGATGTGTTCCATGACCAAGTAGGGCAAGCGGTCCATGTCTCCTGCGGCCACAAATCGCGGCACATGCTGTCCATGGATGTGTTGCAAGATTTGATGTTCGACTTCAAACCCGACGATGTTCTCACTGCCATCGCCTGCCGTCATGCGGGGCACTTTCATCACCATTGGAAATGGTGTCGGCGAAGGATTAGACGGCGTGACCGAGTAAATGTGGGCCATGCCGCCCGCATGCAGGCATGGGCCGATGACAAAACCATCGACTTGTGTACCGGGCTCCATCAGCTTCATGTGCCGCTTTCCATTCGAGACACCAGTTGAGCCGGCAAACCCATCTCACGCATGGCACGCGCGGTGGCCAAGTGATCGTAGCTGACCCGATGAAAGGTCAGTTCTTTTTGGTCTGCATCAAAGATGGCATAGGCTGCTTTGACATTGCCGTCTCGGGATTGCCCGACCGATCCGATGGTGGCCAACCAATGTCGATGTGATGGAACCGGAATCGTCACGCCAGGCTCAGGGTGAAACGGCATCAGTTGCTGACTCTTTCCTTGGTAGTACAAGGTTTGATGGTGCACATGACCGCCCCACACATGTCGCACTTGAGGGTGTTGATTCAAGGCGGCATCCAGGCTGCGCTGGGCGCTGCGCGAATCTTGCACATAATTCCAGCGCTCAGGTTGATGGGCGCTGGCATGGATCAACATCATTGAGCCCGTTGCGTGCGTCAAGGGCAAGTGGGACAACCAAGATCTTTGAGAAGCAGCCAATCGCTCAAAAGTCCAAGCTGCAGTCAGGGCGCCCAGGCTGTCACCCCCCGCGCCCCTGCAAGCCATTTCTTCATGGTTGCCGCGCAGCACCACGGCACCTGCTGTCACTTGTAAATCTTGTGCGGCCTCTACCACTTCTGAGGGGTGTGGGCCGTAGCCCACCAAGTCGCCCAAAATCGCCCAATGCGTCGCCCCTTGCAATCGGGCGTGGGCGACGCAAGCTTTCCAAGCCATCCAGTTGGCATGGACATCGGACAGTAATGCCCACTTCATGAGGGCACTCAGTCGATGGCGCTGGCCGATTTCACCTGGTCGCGCAGCATGAACTTTTGAATCTTGCCGGTAGAAGTTTTGGGCAGCTCACCAAACACCACTCGTTTGGGTACTTTGAAGCGAGCCAACAAACCACGGCAATGCTCGATCAATTCGGTCTCATTCGCTTGGGCGTTGGGTTTGAGTTCGACGAACGCGCAGGGCACCTCTCCCCATTTGGGATCGGGCAAGGCCACCACAGCGGCCAGCATCACGGCCGGATGTCGACACAGCGCATCTTCGACTTCAAGCGACGAGATGTTTTCGCCACCCGAGATGATGATGTCTTTGCTGCGATCTTTGATTTTGATGTAACCATCTGGGTGGGTCACGGCCAAGTCGCCCGTGTGGAACCAACCACCCTCAAATGCCTCGGCCGTGGCTTGTGGGTTTTTCAAATAACCCTTCATGACGATGTTGCCACGGAAAAAAATCTCACCCATGGTTTCACCATCGGCCGGGACGGCTTGCATGGTCTCAGGGTCAAGCACCCGCACGGCCTGCTGCAATGGGTAGGCCACGCCTTGTCGACCATTTAAATTGGCCCGCTCTTCCAACCCCAACGATGACCACTCGGGTTGTTTGGCGCAGACGGCAGCTGGCCCGTAGACCTCGGTCAATCCATACACGTGGGTGATGTCGATGCCAGCTTGTTCGCAACCTTCGATCACTGCAGCAGGTGGTGCGGCCCCAGCAATCAGACCTTGTACGGTGTGCCCAATACCTTGGCGCAACTCGGCTGGGGCATGGATCAACATGCTGTACACGATGGGTGCCCCGCACATGTGGGTGATGTGATGCTCGCGGATCAATGGAAAAATCAACGCTGGATCGACCCGGCGCAAGCACACGCTGGTGCCCGCATTCAAGGCCATGGTCCATGGAAAGCACCAGCCGTTGCAATGGAACATGGGCAAGGTCCACAAATACACGGCATGGTGTGGCATGGCCCAAGTCACCACATTGCTGGTGGCATTGAGATAGGCGCCACGGTGATGGGTCACCACACCTTTGGGGTTGCCCGTGGTGCCGCTGGTGTAGTTCAGGGCAATGGCATCCCATTCGTCGTTGGGCAAAGACCAAACATGATCTGGATCACCCTTCTCAAGGAATGTCTCGTAACTGATGGTGCCAAGGGCTGCCCCTTCAGGTGCGGTGGGGTCTTCGACCTCAATCACCAACACAGAGGGGTCGTCAAGCAGTTGCAAGGCTTTGCCGATGACCGACGAAAATTCGCGGTCGGTCAATAACACCCGGGCTTCGCCATGGCGCAACATGAAGGCAATGGCTTCGGCGTCCAATCGGGTGTTCAGTGTGTTGAGCACGGCGCCCGTCATGGGGACACCAAAATGGGCCTCGTACATGGCGGGCACATTGGGCAACATGGCCGCTACCGTGTCGCCTCGGCCCACGCCGTGTCGCTCCAGCGCGCTGGCCAGTTGTCGGCAGCGTCGATAGGTTTGCTGCCAGGTTTGACGCACCTCACCGTAAATCAAGGCCACTTTGTCAGGAAACACCGATGCGCTGCGCTCGAGAAAACTCAAAGGTGAGAGTGGCACAAAATTGGCTGCATTGCGGTCCAAGCCAGCGTCATACATATTGGTTTTCATCGGCAATCTCCTTGCTTGGCCGTCACATGCTTCGACCTTTGAGCACTTGATCAAGCGTAGTGGTAGACACCTTGGCCGGACTTTCGTCCCAAGCGTCCTGCGGCCACCATTTCTTTCAGCATCGGACTGGGTCGGTACTTGCTGTCGCCAAATTGGTCCAAATACACCTCCATGACAGCCAAGCACACATCCAAGCCAATCATGTCAGCCAAGGCCAATGGACCAATGGGGTGGTTGCAACCCAAGCGCATGCCTGCGTCGATGTCCTCGGGTGTGGCCAAGCCTTCACCGAGTACAAAAAAAGCTTCGTTGATCATGGGCACCAAGATGCGATTGACCACAAAGCCAGGCGCATTCTTGACCGTGATGGGCGACTTGCCCAAGCGTTTGGCCAAGTCATGCACGGCGTCGTGAGTGGCATCGCTGGTTTGCAAGCCACGAATGATTTCCACCAAGGCCATCATGGGCACCGGATTGAAAAAGTGCATGCCAATGAATCGATCTGCGCGTTGCGTGACAGCGGCCAACTGGGTGATCGATATCGATGAGGTGTTGGAGGCCAAGATCACTTCGGGGGTCAACAATTGATCGAGTTGCTGCAAGATCTTGATTTTGATCGGGTGATTTTCGGTGGCTGCTTCGATCACCAAATCGGCGGCCTTGAGGTCGTCGTATTGGGTGCTGCCTTTGACGCGAGCCAGCGCGGCATTTTTGTCGGCCTCGGTGATTTTTTCTTTGCTGACCAATCGATCTAAGCTTTTGGAAATGGTGGATAAGCCTTTGCTGACGGCTGCATCCGAGATGTCGACCATCACCGCTTTAAGTCCTGCCACTGCACAAGCTTGTGCGATGCCGTTGCCCATGGTGCCGGCACCGACGATGCCTACGGTTTGAATTTGCATACTGAACCTCTGTTGATCATGCCATGCCTGAATGTTAGCGCCTGGCCCCTCTATTTTTCTGACAAATGTCAAACAGAGGATAATGGCCGACATGGACAAGCTCAAGGCTTTCGAGACATTTGTCGCAGTGGCTCAAAAGGGCAGTCTCACGGCGGCGGCCAATGCCGAGGGGGTGGCTCCAGCCATCATCGGACGCCGCTTAGACGGATTGGAAGAGCACTTGGGGGTTCGTTTGATGGTGCGCACCACCCGGCGCATCAGTCTGACCCAAGAGGGCGGTGCATTCTTAGAGGATTGTCTGCGGTTGTTGGCCGACATCTCCAACGCCGAAGCCAGTGTCAGTGCTGGGGGCATTCAGGCCAGCGGTCATTTGCGGGTGACCGCTCCTGCGGGCTTTGGTCGCCGCCACATTGCCCCCTTGGTGCCTCAATTCCGACAGATGCATCCCAAAGTCACTTTGTCCCTGAACTTGAGTGATCGAGTGGTTGATTTGGCTGCCGAAGGTTTTGATTGCGGGGTCAGGGTGGGCGATTTGCCCGACTCATCTTTGGTCAGCGTGCGATTGGCCGACAATCGACGCCTGTGCGTGGCCACGCCAGAGTATTTACAGCGACATGGCACGCCCATGCACCCCAATGAACTGAACCGACATGCCTGCTTGACCTTGTCCAGTGACGCGTCCCAGACCCGAGGCTGGGCATTCAAATGGCCCAAAGGCGATGGGCATGACATCATGCACCTGCGTCCCAGTGGACCCTTGGATTGTTCAGATGGTCAAGTGTTGCACGCTTGGTGTTTGGCGGGATTGGGCATTGCTTGGCGCAGCACCTGGGAGGTGCACGAAGACTTGTCCGCAGGACGTCTACAGACGGTTTTAGACGAGTTCGCCGCCCCACCCAACGGCGTTTATTTGGTGTTGCCGCAACGCAAACATTTGCCCTTGCGATTGAAGTTATGGATGGATTTTTTACGCGATGCGTTTGCCCGTCCGGGCCATGGCCTGCCGCCCGCCTGAAGGCTTATTTTTTGCGTGTCCGTTCTTGGGCAATCAACGAGTCGACAATTTGCAAGGCACGTGACATGTTGCCCGCCAGCGAGCCGTCGACGTAATAACGTCCGGCCACGCCCAATGCCGGCACTCCTTGAACCTTGAAGGCTTGCTGCAACTGAGTCGAACGCTTGGTTTTGGCAACCACGCCAAACGAGTTGTAGGCTTGATTGAAGTCTTTGGCGGCGATGCCATTTTTGGCCGCCCAAGCGGCCAATTGTTCTGCGTTGTTCAGAGGCAAGCGATCGACATGGATGGCTTGAAAGACTTTGGCATGCAGCGCATCGACTTTGCCCAAAGCTTCGAGTGTGAAGTACATGCGTTGTTGAGGTTCAAAATCTTCCCGAAAATGCACGGGCACCCGCTTGACCACCACGTCTTTGGGTTGGCGCTCGATCCAGGCTTTGAACTGCGGTTCAAACGCGTTGCAGTGCGGGCAGCTGTACCAAAAAAACTCGATCACTTCAATTTTGCCCGGCCCAGCCTCGGTGGTCACGGGTTGATCAAGTGCGAGGTATTCAATGCCTTCTTGAAAATTTTGTGCGTGTGCGCTGGCAGACCAAGTCATGCCTGCGGCCAACGTCACGACAGCTTCACGGCGATTGATGGGATTCATGTGGTTTACCTTTGAACTCGGACCATGGCCGCATTGATTTTGGCGGCATTCATTTTTTGCATGATTTGATCCGCCTCTGAGCGGCTGTCAAACGGGCCCAATCGAACCCGATGGACCTGTTGCCCAGAGACTTCGCGGACACTGATTTGGGGTTCATGACCTGCCAAGCTCAACTTGGCTCGCAAAGTTTCGGCTTCTTCTGCGTTGCGAAATGCGCCGACTTGAACAAAGTAGATGAAAGGGTCTGGCGATTTGGCTCGTTCCCGCGCCAAGTCCCCTAGTGGGTCTTCGGACTTGGTGTCTGCTGGGGTGCCCACCACCGCAGGCGGTGCCAACACCGGGTTGGGCGGCGCTGGGGTTGATTCGGTGGGTTTTTCTGATCCTTTGACAGGATTTTTACCGTACAACGGGGCGTTGGGGTCCCAATCTTTGGTTTTGTCCGCCTCTGCGCCATCGGCGCCGCCTTTGTTGGCTGCCTTGTTCATGAAAGGCACCGGTACTTTGCTGATGTACACAGCAACCCCCAAAGCCACCAACAAGCCGAGCAAAAGCCCAGCAATGAAGCCGGTGAGTGTGCCGCCAAATGTGGAGTGTCGTGCTTGTGCCATGCTCACATGTGTTCGGGTGCCGAGACACCCAGTATACGCAGACCATTTTTCAGCACCTGGGCTGTGGCTGCAACCAGCGCCAAGCGTGCTTTTCGCACCACGGGATCATCTGCCAAGATGCGCTCTGCATCATAGTAGCTGTGATAACAAGCGGCCAGATCGCGCAGATAAAAAGTGATGTCATGCGGAGCAAAGTCAGCGGCTGCATCGGACAACACTTCGGGAAAACGTGCCAATTCCAGCATCAAAGTCTGTGCGGCAGGGCTGTCCAATGGGCTGAGATCTGCGCCATTGAGCTCGGAGAGGCTGCCACTGGCTTCTTTGGCCAGCACAGAGCAAATGCGCGCATGCGCATACTGAACGTAATACACCGGGTTGTCGTTGTTTTTTTGAATGGCCAGATCCACATCAAACACATACTCGGTGTCGGGCTTGCGCGACAACAAGAAGAAACGAACGGCATCTTTGCTGGTCCACTCGATCAAATCACGCAAAGTCACATAGCTGCCTGCACGCTTTGAAATTTTGACTTCTTGACCGCCTCGCATCACTCGCACCATGGTGTGCAGCACATAGTCTGGATAGCCCTGCGGGATTCCAACGTCTGCGGCCTGCAAGCCGGCGCGCACGCGGGCGATGGTGCCGTGGTGATCGGTGCCCTGGATGTTGACCACACGGCCAAAGCCGCGTTCAAACTTGGTGATGTGGTAGGCCACATCGGGGACAAAATAGGTGTAGGTTCCGTCGGATTTGCGCATCACCCGATCTTTATCGTCGCCATAGTCAGTCGATCGCAGCCAAAGCGCTCCGTCTTGCTCGTAGGTCTTGCCAGCTGCAACGATTTTTTGAACCGCCTGCTCCACACGCCCACTCGTGTAAAGACTGGATTCAAGGTAGTAATGGTCAAAAGCCACTTCAAAGGCTTTCAAGTCCAAATCTTGTTCGCGACGCAAATAGGCCACTGCAAATTGGCGCATGCCATCCAGATCGTTCAAATCACCACTGGCTGTGAATTCACGATCATCGGCCTGGACCGTTTTGCCTGCTAAAAAATCAGCCGCGATGTCGCTGATGTAGTCGCCGTTGTAAGCCGCTTCGGGCCAATTCGGGTCGCCGGGTTGGAGTCCGCGTGCCCGAGATTGAACCGAGATGGCCAGTGTTTGAATTTGGACGCCAGCATCGTTGTAGTAAAACTCTCTAAAGACCTCATGACCTTGACTGGCAAGAAGGTTGCAAATGGCGTCGCCCAAGGCGGCTTGACGACCATGCCCCACATGAAGGGGGCCCGTGGGGTTGGCCGATACAAACTCGACCAAAATTTTTTGTCCGGTTGCACTCTGGTGACCGAAGCCGTGCTGAGCTTCGAGCACCTCACGCACCACTTCTTGCTTGGCTGCAGCTTTGAGCCGCAGATTCAAAAATCCAGGTCCCGCCATCTCAACAGCATTCACCCATTTCGTGAATACTGGGTGAGCCAGCAATTGTTCCATCAGCTGTTGTGCCAATTGACGGGGGTTTTGCTTCAAGGGGCGGGCCAATTGCATGGCCGCCGTGATGGCCAAATCGCCATGAGCGACCAATTTGGGTTTTTCAAACACAGCCAATGAGTCATGGCCAGGAGCCAATCTCTCGAGCACTTGGCTCAATGCTTGTCGCAAAGATTCTTGAACGCGGATCATCCCTGGATTGTAGAGGGCGGCCATAGGTCTTGATCCAAGGCAGGTGCTGGATGGACTCGGATGCTTTGCGCATCATTTCATGGGCAAACCGGCTTCCATCAGCCAATGGGCCCATTCGGCTCGGTGAGCGTGT
>CAWUNN010000005.1:0-19450 GCA_963923185.1 uncultured Limnohabitans sp.
AGATGTGTATAAGAGACAGGTACTGAGTACCGATGATGGTGTTGCCACCTGGTCGATTGTCGACCATGATGTTTTGTGAGGCGGCGCTTGCTATTTTCGGGGTGATCAAGCGTGCGACGATGTCGCCACCCCCTCCAGCTGGGTAGGGGACAATCCAGCGAATGGGTTTATTGGGGTATTCCTGGGCATGCACCAATGAGGCACACAAGAACAAACCCATCGCCACCGATTTGGCCCATGCGCCGACTTGAGCGCTGGGCCGTAGGCCTAGAGATGAACATTGCACAGCGGGTCTCCTGCTTTTTGTTCATGGCATGCTCAGTCAAGCTGGGCCATTTGTCAATATCGTTGACCTGTATCCAGCTTGTTAAATGGCCCATTTGACGCCACAGCAGGCTGTGGCCAGTCGCTCATGAGACTGATGCTTCAAGCCGCAGTCTGAAGCCCGTTGGGGTGGGCAACACGGGATTGATAAGAGCCTGAGCGTGTGCTAATTTGGCACATGAAAAAACTCAAGCGGGACATCTGCACATGGCGAGCGTCACGATAGCCTCGATCAAAAAGAATTTTGGTGAAGTGCCCATCTTGCACGGGGTGGACATTGACATTCAAGACGGCTCGTTCACCGTGTTGGTAGGGCCATCTGGGTGTGGCAAGTCCACCTTGCTGCGCATGATTGCAGGCTTAGAGCACATCAGTGCCGGTGAAATCCGCATTGGCGACAAACGCGTCAACGATCTGCCACCCAAAGATCGAGACATCGCCATGGTCTTCCAAAATTACGCCCTGTATCCGCACATGACCGTGCGCCAGAACATGGCTTTTTCATTGGAATTGGCCAAAGAAAGCAAAAGTCAGATTGAAGACAAGGTCAAACGCGCGGCCGAAATCTTGGCGCTAGAGCCCTTGCTAGAGCGTTACCCCAGGCAATTGTCGGGTGGTCAACGTCAGCGCGTCGCCATGGGGCGTGCGATCGTGCGCAACCCACAGGTCTTTTTGTTCGATGAACCTTTGTCCAATCTGGACGCCAAATTGCGTGTGGCCATGCGCAGCGAAATCAAGGCCTTGCACCAACGCCTGAACACCACCTCGATATACGTCACCCACGACCAAATAGAGGCCATGACCATGGGTGATCAAATTGTGGTCATGCGCGATGGGCGCATCGAACAAACCGGCTCGCCACTGGAGTTGTACGACCGGCCTGCCAATCAATTTGTGGCGGGATTCATCGGCTCGCCTGCCATGAATTTTTTGCCATGCACGGTGCGACGCCAACACGGCGCTTGCAAGGTAGAGCTGTCTGACGGCACTTTGCTGGATGCACCCCAAGGCTCTGGCGGTACAGAGGGCCAAGCTGCAGTCTTGGGCACCCGCCCAGAGCACCTGACCTTGGCCCAGACCGGGGGCATTAGAGCACAGGTGGCGCTGATTGAACCCACGGGCATGGACACCTTTGTCGCGTGCCGCCTGGGTCCAGTTGAGTTGTCTGCGGTCTTCAGAGAGCGCTGCGATTTCGCTTTGGGTGCCACCATCCACTTGGTGCCAGACCTGGGCCGAGCACACTTGTTTGATGCCCAAACGGGCGTCCGTCTGAAGGCTTAGGCGAGGCGCACGCACACTTCATCTGTTGTCAGTCCATTCCCATTCATCCAAAGGAGACGTTTCATGGCCCCATTCAATCGACGGAATTTTTTAGGTGGCACGGCATCCATGGCAGCCGCCAGCACCACACTGGGCGCAGGCGCCTTGGGTTTGGCCACCTCCGCCCAAGCTCAGAGCATGACTTTCAAGCCTGAAAAAGGTGCCAAGTTGCGTGTCTTGCGTTGGAGCCGATTTGTTCAAGGCGACATCGACACCTACATGGTCAATGTCAAAAAATTCACCGATGCCACAGGCATCGAGGTGCGCGTGGACAACGAGGGTTGGGAAGATGTGCGTCCCAAAGCGGCGGTGGCGGCCAACACGGGAGCAGGGCCAGATATCATTTTGTCGACCAACGACGATGCCAACCTGTACCCAGATAAATTGCTTGACGTCACCGACTTGTGTGAGTACCTGGGCAAGAAATACGGTGGCTTTTACCCGGCGGCACAAACTTATCTCAAACCCGATGGCAAAAAATGGATCGGCGTGCCCTTGGGCGCGGCGGGCGCCATGATGGTCTACCGGCAAAGCATGTTGAAGGCAGCTGGTTTTGACAGCTTTCCCAAAGACACCGACACCTTTTTGCGCATGGCCAAGGCTTTGAAAGAAAAGGGCACGCCCGTGGGTTTTGCTTTGGGCAATGCCACCGGAGACGGCCTGTGGTGCAACTGGTTGATGTGGGCGTTTGGTGGCAAATTGGTCGACAAAGACAACAAGGTGGTGATCGACAGCCCCGAGACGCTCAGGGCTTTGGAGTACGCCAAAGAGCTGTACGGCTACATGATCCCAGGCACCTTGTCATGGTTGGACCCCAACAACAACAAAGCCTTCTTAGACGGTCAAATCAGTGTCACCAACAATGGCATCTCGATTTACTACGCCACCAAAAATTCGCCTGACCCGAAGGTGCGCGAACTCAACCCCGACGTGTACCACGCCAACTACCCCGTTGGCCCAGTCGGTGTGCCCACCGAGTCGCATTTGTTCTTCAATCAAATGGTCATGAAGTACACCAAGTACCCCCAAGCGGCGAAAGAATTTTTGCGCTTCATGATGGAGAAAGAGCAATTTGAGCCCTGGTTGGTTGGGGCCGGTGGCTACATTGCGCAGCCCTTGGTGGCCTACGAAAAAGCGTCCATTTGGACCTCGGACCCCAAGCACTTGCCCTACCGCGATGGCGTCAAAAACATGCGCCCTGCTGGATTCGAGGGCAAGCTGGGCTATGCATCAGCAGGTGCGGGCGCCGACTTCATCGTCGTCAACATGGTGGCTGAAGCGGCCAGTGGCGCCAAGACACCGAAAGAGGCCGCTGAGCGCGCGCAAAAGCGTGCCGAGCGTTACTACAAGGTCTAAGTCCTTCATCACCCCAAATCGCTTCCATGGCCACACCCTTGCTCGAGAGACTTCAGAACAGCCGCAATGTGCTGGGCTTGATCTTCATGCTGCCAGCCGCGCTGCTGTTGCTGCTGTTTCTGACGTACCCCTTGGGCTTGGGTGTGTGGCTGGGGTTCACCGATGCCAAAGTGGGGCGGCCGGGCGAATGGATCGGCATTGAAAATTACATTTTTCTGCTCAGCGACAGCGTCACCCAGTTGGCGCTGTTCAATACCCTGTTCTACACCACCGTGGCCAGTGTGGTGAAGTTTGTCTTGGGGCTGTGGTTGGCCTTGTTGCTGAACAAGAACATCCGCTTCAAGTCGTTTTTCCGGGCAGTGATTTTGTTGCCCTACATCGTCCCCACGGCTTTATCGGCCATCGCGTTTTGGTGGATTTTTGATTCGCAGTTCTCCATCATCAGTTGGGGCCTGGTCAAGTTGGGCCTGATCGACCACTACATCGATTTTTTGGGGGATCCTTGGAATGCGCGGTTTTCGACCATTGTGGCCAACATTTGGCGCGGCGTTCCCTTTGTGGCCATCACTTTGTTGGCCGGATTGCAAACCATCTCGCCCTCGTATTACGAAGCCTCTGCGATCGATGGTGCCACCCCGTGGCAGCAGTTCTACCATGTGACATTGCCACTGCTGACCCCCATCATCGCCGTGGTGATGACGTTTTCGGTGTTGTTCACTTTCACCGATTTCCAGTTGATCTACGTCATCACCCGTGGCGGGCCCTTGAATGCCACGCATTTGATGGCGACCCTGTCCTTTCAGCGAGCCATCTCTGGGGGTGCCTTGGGGGAGGGAGCGGCCATCTCGATTGCGATGGTGCCATTTTTGCTCGCGGCCATCATGTTCAGCTACTTCGGACTGCAAAGAAGGACCTGGCAACAAGGGGGGTCTGATCAATGAGTCAAGATCAAAGCGACATGACTGGCATGTCTTATCTAGAGACCCGCTGGCGTCAATTTTTCACCACCTATTTGCCCTTGATGGTTTTTTTATTTGTGCTGCTCTTTCCTTTTTATTGGATGGGTGTCACCACCTTCAAGCCAGACAACGAGTTGCTTTCTCGTGATGGCAATCCGTTTTGGATCATCTCGCCTACTTTGGCGCACATTGACAAACTGTTGTTCAAAACCGAGTACCCACAGTGGATGTGGAACACCGTCATTGTGTCGGTCACAGCGACCTTCTTTTCGTTGCTGGCCTCGGTGTTTGCCGCCTATGCGATTGAACGATTGCGGTTCTCAGGCGCTAAAAACATAGGCCTTGGCATTTTTCTGGCGTATTTGGTGCCGCCTTCCATTTTGTTCATTCCATTGGCCTCAGTGGTGTTTCAGTTGGGCCTGTTTGACACCCGATTGGCACTGATCCTCACCTACCCCACTTTTTTGATCCCCTTTTGCACTTGGTTGCTGATGGGTTACTTCAGATCCATTCCCATGGAGTTGGAAGAGTGCGCGTTGATCGATGGCGCCAACCGCTGGCAGATCTTGATCAAAATCGTTTTGCCATTGGCAGTGCCCGGGCTGATTTCTGCAGGTATTTTTGCCTTCACCCTGTCTTGGAACGAATTCATCTACGCGCTCACTTTTGTCTCTTCCAGTGAAGTCAAAACCTTGCCGGTCGGTGTGGTCACCGAGTTGGTCGAGGGCGACGTCTACCACTGGGGCGCCCTGATGGCCGGGGCTCTTTTTGGCTCGTTGCCGGTGGCAGTGATCTACTCTTTCTTTGTCGAGTACTACGTCTCAGGGATGACGGGCTCAGTCAAAGAATGATCATTGTTCAAAGGAAGCAACATGAAATCTTGGTGGATTCGAACCGTTGACGGTGCGATGGCGCTTGAATTGCGCGACATCCCCGTGCCGCAACCCGGCCCGGGTCAAGTGCTCATCCGCATCCGCGCTTGCGCGCTCAATCGCGGTGAATTCATTGCCGGGCACGGTTTGCATACGGCCTCAGTGGCCCGCCCGGCGGGTTTTGAGGCGGCTGGTGAAGTCACCTCGGTGGGGGCAGGGGTCACACGCTGGAAGGTGGGAGACCGCGTCATGGGGCGTTGCGATGGGGCCTTTGCCGAGCACGGTCTGATGACCGCCGAAGAGGTGTTTGCCGCGCCCTCTCGCCTGACATGGGAGCAAGCAGCGGCCTCGACCGTGGTCTATTTGACGGTCTACGAGGCCTTGATGGCGCACGGACGTCTGGCCCCCGGAGAGTGGATGCTGGTGGCAGGCATTTCATCGGGGGTTGGCGTGGCGGCTTTGCAAGTGGGCAAAGCCCTGGGCGCGCGGGTGATTGGTACCTCGGGATCGCTTGACAAACTTGAGCGCTTGAAGCCCCTGGGACTGGATGTGGCGCTGCACACCCGCGGGGCTGATTTTGTGCCGGCCGTCATGCAAGCCACCCAGAACAAAGGGGTGGACTTGGTGGTCAACAACGTCGGCGGTAGCGTTTTTGACGCTTGCATCGAGGCGATGGGGTTTCAGGCGCGACTGGCCATGGTGGGCTACGTCGATGGCCAGGTGGACTCTCACATGGACCTCAATGCGCTGCACAGCAAACGCTTGCAACTGTTCGGCGTGTCCAACAAGATGCGCAACACGGCGCACCGCATTGCAGCCGCACAAGCCCTGGAGCGCGATCTGCTGCCCATGCTGGCCGATGGGCGTGTGACGCCCTGGGTCGACCAGGTTTTCGCCTTGGATGACTTGCCCGCCGCCCAACGCTGCATGCAAGACAACCAGCACCTGGGCAAGCTGGTGCTGCGGGTGGACTGATGCGCGGGTCCGCTACCGCTTCACTTGTAGAAAGACCCACCATGTTCAAGCCCATGAAGGTGATGGCCCTGAGTGGGCTGCTCTGGTGCGCCTTGCAGGCCCATGCCCAGGGCTACCCGCAAAAGCCCATTCGCGTGGTGCTGGGCTACACGGTCGGGGGGGCGGCGGATGCCGCTGCCAGGCCTGTGTTGCGTGCCTTAGAGCCCATTTTGGGGCAGCCCATCGTGATTGAGCCCAAGCCGGGCACCGCGGGCGGCGTGGCAGCCGATTACATCAGCAAAGCACCAGCCGATGGTTACACGCTGTATTTTGCCGATGGTGGGCCTTTCACCACCGCGCCCCACCTCACCAAAGTGGGCTACCACCCCTTGCAGTCATTCACTCACATTGGCCATGTCTGCGGCAACGGCAGTGTGTTGGTGGTGCCACCCAACTCGCCGTTCAAAACCGTGGCTGATTTGGTGGCCGCGGCCAAGAAGTCACCCGATCAATACAGCTTTGGCACCTCGGGGGTGGCCGGGCCGCACCACTTTTCGGGTGAACTGTTCAAAAGCTTCACCGGTGTGAGTCTGCTGCACATCCCCTACAAGGGCGGTGCACCGGCCATGACCGACCTGATGGGCAACCAGGTGCCCATGCTGTTCGCGTCTTTGTCCTCAGCGGTGGGGCCCTACAACACCGGCAAAATCCGCGCCTTGGCGGTCACCTCACCCAAGCGTTCCAGCGCGTTTCCCGATGTGCCGACCCTGGATGAGTTGGGTTACAAGGGTTTTGATTCGACCGGTTGGTTTGAGTTGGCTGGCCCTGCAGGGTTGCCCAGCGAGGTGCTGGCACGCTTGTCACAGGCGCTGCTCAAAGCCGGTGAGGACAAAAACCTGACTGAGCAACTCAAACAATTGGGCTGTGATCCTGAATTCATGACACCGGCTCAAACCCTTGAAAAGATCAAGACCGACCATGCCAAATGGGGTCGGGTCATCAAAGATGCCCACATCAAGGCCGATTGAGTGCCAAGCTTTTCCGCCCAAGCATCACAAGCTCCTTTCTCAGATCGCCCAGGCATCCCTGCCTGTCAACGCACGGGCAAGGACGTTGGACCGTGAACCGCACGCCCTGCGACCAAGGTGAGTTCGGAGTGCAGGGTGTGGATCAATGACTGCTTGATGTTCAAGTAGCTGTCGTTGAGCATGGCCAGATCGGCCAAAAATCCCACTTGCAGTCGTCCCCGTTCATGTTCTTCATGGGTGAACCATGCGCTGCCATGGGTGTACAAATCCAGTGCTTGTTCACGGCTGAGCAACGCTGAGCTCGAGCGTGTCTTTTGGCCATCAGCGGACAGGCCATCGACTGCCCATTGCAAGCAAACGAATGGGTTGGGGGTCATCACCCGGTGGGCATCGGTGCCTAAGCCCATGTGAATGCCCAGCTCCAGGGCCTCGGCCATGGGTGGTGTGCGCAACAACGCAGCCTCGCCCCAGGTTTTTTTCATGAAGGGGCGTTGGTAATAGGCTGCGTTTTGCACCAACCAACCGATCCCCATGCGTTTCATTCTTTCAAGCGATGGTCGAGAGGCGTTGTTCAGGTGTGCAATCGACCAGCGCAACGGCTGTAAATCATGCTGCTCATGCACGGCCTCAAGCACCTCGAGCAATCGGCCAACGGTTTCGTCTTGATTCCAATGAAAGGTCACGCCCAGTCCTTGCCTGGCGGCCCACACCAGCACTTCTTTCAATGGCTGTTGATGAGCGGCTTCGGGCTTTGAATTGTTGTACATGGACCAAGTCACGTTCTCACCCAGGCCATTGAATTTGAGCATGGAGTCACCCCACCCCATGGGAATCAAGGCGGTGTGGTGTTTGAAATCCTCTAACTCGGTGTCTTTGCGGGGTGCCGAAAGGCTGTACCGAATGCGCACTGGCAATTGGCGCCTCTTCCAAAGCTCTTGAGTGGCACGATAAGCGTGCAGGGGCAGGTTGTAACCCCCAGGATCCAACACGGCGGTCACGCCCCAACTGGCCAAGCGGCGATACCACTGCAAAGACCCAACGATTTGTTGCGATGCGTCTGGGCCAGGCAGCAAATCATAGACGTCGCTGATGGTTCTGGCATCACCCAAAAGCCAACCGGTGTCGTGGCCTTGCTCGTTTTGTTCGGCCTTTAACCTCGAGGCCAGCTGGGCATGTTGATGCCAAGGCAGGCCAAGCATGCCTTCTTGGTTGATGAGCACGGCTGAATAGGCCCGTTGGATGTAGGCAGGCCGCCCCTGAGCGGCTTGTTCAAGTTCGGCCAGTGTGGGGCTGCGTTGTTCTTCAAACTGTTCAGGGACCCAACCCCCTGCAACGACGACCCACTCGTGCAAGTCCAATTGTGATGCGCGTTCAGCGAGGTGATTCAAGGCCTGGTCCAATGTCTTGAAACCAGACCAGTTGACTTCGGTGATTTCGCTCAAGCCAGCCCTGATGGCATGGATGTGTGAATCCATCAATCCCGGAATCAGGCTGCGGCCTTGTGCATCAACGACCTGGGTAGAGGGGCCGATGAAGGCTTGGACATCGGCGTGATGTCCAACGGCCACGATGCGCTCTGACTTGACCGCAAGGGCGGTCAACCCAGGCTGCGCAGCACCCAGAATTTCAGCATTCAAAAAAACCCAGTCGGCCTCTGGGGGGGTAGAGCTTGCAACGCCTTGCAGGAGAAACAACCCCAAAAAAAGGGCCGCGCTTTTAACCACTGCGTTTCATCATGCAATCGATTTCAACGACACGAGAAGTGGAGGTGGGGCGACGTTGCATGCGCAGAAATACAAATCCTGCTTTGCTGCAGGTGACTTCCACATCTTCGGGCTTGGACTGCGCGTTGACATGGCTGCGGTAGGCGCCCATGACATTGGCTTGCACATCGACGCTTTTGCCGACCTTGGGCTTCAAGGTGACGCTTGCACGCATCACACCATTGCCACGTTCATCGCGAACATAGCCATAGTATGACGGCCCCTCTGACAAATCATCGGGTGGGCCATCCTCCATGCTGCCTGCGCAGGCGATCATCGCCATGCAGGCGAGGGCCAACCCGGCAAACCATGAGAACCAGGACCGTTGAAAGATACGCATGTGAATCATTTCAGCATCACCGCCAATACACCTTCAGAGTGTAAGCCATGACCGGCACCATGATCAAAGGCACCACCCATGAAAGGTGCAGCAAACCCGAATGGCGCAAACGGCGTGGCCACCAGCTGGCCACCGATGCCACCAGCAATGCACCAATGAGAGAACTCAAGATCCATCCATACCAGTACATGGCTGGGCCATTTTCATCGGTATCGGGCAGCCAACCCCAACCCCAAAGACCAGTGGCTGGATAAAAGGTCAACAAGGGCATGCGGTAGACGTCAAACAGGCCGTAAAACACCGCAAAACTGGCAGAAAACCCTGCGCAAGCACGGCCAAAGCTTGAATCAGATGGAGCCAAGCTGTCGGTCTTCACGCTGCAAACCCTCTGACGTTGTTGACGACATGACCGGCCAAGAACACATACCACCCCAGCCCTGCAAGCAGGGTCGTGAGACTGCGTTTGAGCGTCATCAGCCCCTCTTGGCCCCATGCCCAAAGGTAAGCCGGTAAAAGACCCAGGCCAATCACTGCCAGATGCTCTTTGAGCTCAAAAGAGCCCAAGGTTTTGAAATAGCCTTGCTGCTCCATGGGCATGCGCACAGAGATGCGGTATTCGCTGTAGATCCATCCGCCCCACGCAAAACACAAGACCCACAAAACCGCGATGGCACGACTGTAGCGCTGGGCAGGAACGGTCTGAAAGCGAATCATGAAATTGGAAGTGGCTGATCTGACCTGTTTGGACCAGCAAGACATCAATTGATGGGTCAGAGCCCCCATCAAGGCGATGGCGGACAAGCCGTGCAAGAGCAGCAATATCGTCCAAAAAGTTTGAGCGGTGAACCAATCACTCATGGATGATCCAGGGTTGCTTAGGTGGGGTCAATTTTAGAAATTCAGCGGCCACCATCTGTCATGGCAAACCCTGAAACCCCACCGGTGATGGGTGGGACACTGCTTGAGCCCATCAAAATGACGGGTGCGAGCGCGCCCTTGACATGGGCCTGAGTGTTCAAGGTGTATATTGATCGCAAAGGATGCACCTTCATGCCAAGCCAGTACCTGAGCAAACTGACCGGTCAACACAGGACAGCCAAGCTGAATTTACATTTGGGCATGACCCTCGCATTTGTGGCCGGGGCCATCAACGCCGGTGGCTTCTTGGCTGTCAAGGTCTACACGTCTCACATGACAGGCATCATTTCCATGATGGCCGACGACCTGGCGTTGGATCAACCTGGCTTGGCCCTGTGGGGCTTGATGGCCCTCTTGTCGTTCGTCGCAGGGGCGGCTTGTTGTGCCATTTTGGTCAACTGGGCCAGGCGCAAAGACCTCCATGGGCGATATGCCATCCCCTTGTTGTTGGAGGCCGTGCTGTTGCTTGTATTTGGGGCCATGGGTGCTCAGAGCGATCGATTCAACGATTGGTTCATCCCTTTGACGGTCTCGGCCTTGTGTTTTTTAATGGGTTTGCAAAATGCGGTGATCACCAAAATTTCCAACTCTGAGATCAGAACGACCCACATGACCGGCATCGTGACCGACTTGGGCATCGAGTTGGGCAAGATGTTTTATTGGAATTCACCCCAGTCCAGGAGCGACTTGCAGCCCGTGGCCGCCAATCAACATCGTCTGTTCACCCTGAGTTTGATGGTGTTGATGTTTTTCACCGGAGCGCTGGCGGGCGCTTGGGGTTTCAAGGCATATGGCCACGCCATTGCAACGGCCATGGCTGTTTTTTTGCTGATCATCTCTTGGTTTCCTGTGATGAAAGACCTGAAATGAAACGGCATGGGGCTCAAGCTCGAGTCCCCTTCATCGGTGCGTGCCAGCGCGCAGCCAGCACCCAAGCACAGACCAGCAGCACCAGCGCAGCCATGGCAAACAACACGCTGATTTCACTCTCTCGGGTCTCTAGCGTGAACTGATGGGTCAGGTATTGATACACCTGGTGCAAGTCTTGTGAGCTGGAGGCGCGAAAAAACTCACCCGCGGTGATGTCCGCCACTGCTTTGAGTGCCTCTTCGTCGACCCTGGCAAAAAAGGACATGCCTTCATAGCCTGGAATGAACCCATCAGGGGTGCCAAATGCCACCGTGTACACCCGCACCCCGTGCCGAGCCGCCAGCTGAGCCACCTCGACCGGGTCGGGCCCATTGGTGCGTCGGCCATCAGACAGCAAGACGATGGCCCCACCGCTGTAAGAACCTGCAATGGCATGGCTCGCTCCCTCAGGGGCCTTTTCGCTGAGCTCGAATTTCACATCGGGCAACAAGGTCGAAAGTGCCAACAACAGGCCACTGCCAGTGGCGGTGCCGCGTTGAAGCTGAAAGTGATCGATGGCGGTCAATAAGTCTTCACGCCGCTGCGTCACATGCTGTGCCACTTGAGCATTGCCCGCAAAGGTGACCAATCCCACTCGAATGGGGGTGGGCAGATCTTGCAGAAATTGTCGGACAGCGGCTTTTGCGGCCTCAATGCGGCTGGGTGGCACGTCTTGGGCCAACATGCTTCTGGACACATCCATGGTCAAGATCAAGGTCATGTGCTCGGCGGGTAAGGTCAGGCGTGCGCTGGGTCGTGCCAGCGCCAAAATGGTGCATGTCAAAGCCAAAGCCAACAGGGCTGGTGGCAAATGACGGCGCCAACGAGCCTTTTTGCCTTGAACTTGTCGGATCAAATCGATCGACGACCAAGGCAGAGCCGATCGACGTTTGCGCAGCAAGGCCCAGTAGGCCCATGACAACAACGGCAGCACGGCCAAGGCCAGCAGTGCCTCAGGGTGTAAAAAATTCATGGCCGATGTCCAATGGTTTCGCTTTTTTGTCAATTTAACACGATCATCTGTGCTATGTTAAAACCATGAAAAGAGGCTCGGTGTTCAGTCCCAGCTCGCCTTTGGTGCCTTCAGCGGTTCCAAATCAAGCTGTGCCCTCTGAAAACATCAAGAGATGGCCTCCAAGGCGTCGAACCTGGGTTGGGGTCATGGCCCTGTTTGTGCTGGCCTTGATGTTGTGGTTGGGTGGGTGGTTGCGCCCCGCGCAGACCTTGCCACAGATTGAAACCACCGAGCAAATGTTTGATCGTTTGCTGCAAGAGCGAGGGTGGCCCTCACCCGCACGGGGTGTGGCGATGAATGCGTGGGTGTCGGTGGTGCGGGTCAAGGGCTATGTCAGCGACCCCAAGCACAAAGATCAATGGCAAGACTTTGGTGTCGGCACCGGCGTGGTGATCAGCGAAGATGGCTTGATTTTGACCAATTTGCATGTGGTCGCTGAGGCAAAAAGACTAGAGATCACTTTTGCAGATGGCATGCAGGCCGAGGCCAGCTTGGTGTTGGCTTATCCCGATAAAGACCTGGCCATGCTCAAACCGAACAAAATACCAGATGATTTGCAACCCATCGTGCTGGGCTCTTCCAAAGAGGTTCTGCCTGGCGATGCGGTGGTGGTGATTGGCTTTCCTTTTGGCATGGGCCCTTCTGTCTCCAGCGGCGTCGTCTCGGGCTTGGATCGAGAGTTTCGCAGCGAAAAAGGAGACCGAACAATGACTGGGCTCATCCAATTCGATGCCGCTGCCAACCCAGGTAATTCGGGTGGACCTTTGTTGAATGCAAACGGTGAACTCATTGGCATCGTGACCGCCATCATGAACCCCACCTCAGCACGGACCTTCATCGGCATTGGCTTTGCAACCACCATCGAAGCGGCCGGTGTGGCCGTGGGGATGCCGATTTTTTAATCGCAGGAGCATCATGAAAGACAACCCGAGCACATGGCAATCGCCACATGGCGTGGCAGAACAACCCGTGGTACAAGCCGCACAGACCATGGAGCGCCTGTTATTTGAAGTCAAGCGTGTGGTGGTGGGTCAAGATGCCTTTTTGCAACGCGTGCTGATCGCTTTGTTGGCGCAAGGCCACTTGCTGATCGAGGGCGTGCCTGGCTTGGCCAAAACCTTGACCGTCAACACCTTGGCACAGGTCATGCGCGGCACTTTCAGGCGCATTCAGTTCACCCCTGATTTGCTGCCCACTGACGTGGTGGGCACTCGGGTGTTCAATCAAAAGACTGGAGATTTCAGTGTGCAGTTGGGGCCTGTATTTGCCAATCTGTTGCTGGCCGATGAGATCAACCGAGCCCCGGCCAAGGTGCAAAGCGCCTTGCTTGAAGTCATGCAAGAGAGACAGGTCACCTTGGCTGGCCAAACGCATCGCGTCCCCCAACCATTTGTGGTCATGGCCACTCAAAACCCGATTGAAACAGAGGGCACCTATCCCTTGCCTGAGGCACAGGTGGATCGGTTTTTGATGAAGGTGTTGGTCGACTATCCAAGTGAAGAGGAAGAGTTCGTCATCGCCCAACGCGTCACGGGGACTGCGGTGAGTGTGGCGGGGTTGGTCAGTCCTGAAGAGTTGATGCGCATGCAAGTCTTGTGTCGCCAAGGCTATGTCGATCCGGCCTTGGTTCAGTATGCGGTCAAATTGGTGCAGGTCAGTCGACACCCTGAGCGTCATGGGTTGCCTGACCTCCAACGTTGGTTGGCCTTTGGGGCCAGTCCCAGAGCCACCATCGGATTGGTCGAGGCCGCGCGCGCATTGGCCTTTTTGCGCCACAGGCCCTATGCCTTGCCCCAAGACATGCTGGACATTGCACCTGATGTGTTGCGCCATCGCTTGGTGCTCAGCTACGAAGCCATGGCCGAAGGCGTGACGGCCCAAGCCATCGTGCAGCAATTGCTGGCCGCCGTGCCCGTGCCCGCACAAGGTTTACAAACTCATGTGGGGATTTAAACGACGCGCCCCCCCCGCTCAGGCGCCTTTGGCAGCGTCTTCGAATCAGGCCGACCCTGAGGCCTTGCTCAACCACATCGATTGGAGTGTGCTGCGCCGCTTGGACGGGCTTTTGCAGGGACAAAATCGCAGCTTGTTTCGAGGTTCTGGCCTTGACTTGGCCGAACTCAGGGAATACCAAACCCATGACGATGTGCGCCACATCGACTGGATGGTGACGGCACGCACTGGATCGGTCCATGTGCGCGAACACTTGGAAGACCGTGAAATCCAAGCTTGGTTCTTAGTCGACATGTCGGGCTCAATGGATTTCGGTCGGCCAGGTCAGACCAAGCGCGATGGCTTGTTGCGGTGGGTGGCCATTTTGTCTCGCTTGATGATGACGCATGGCAATCGGGTGGGCGCCATTGTCTTTGGTGTCCAAAGCACGCAAGAGATGATTTGGATACCCGCCCGAATGGGTCGTCGCCACGTGTTGCATGTGATGCAACGTTTGCAGCAGGCCCGAGCGGCCCCAAGGCCACATGTCAGCCCTTTGGATTTGTGGTTGCGCCGCGCTGCCAGTTTGTTGCCACGCCGCTCTCAGGTGTGGGTGATCTCAGATTTTCTCAGTCCTGCACCATGGGAGAAATCCCTGGCCCAATTGGCACAGCGGCACGATGGCATGTTGCTTCGCTTGACCGATCCCCTAGAGCAAGCATTGCCCGATGCGGGCATGTTTTGGGTGCAAGATGCTGAAACCGCAGAACAAATCTGGGTGGACAGTTCAGACCCAGATTTGCGCAGGCGCTATGCACAGTCGGCCTTGACGCATCGACAGCGCTTGGTCGACGCAGCGCAATTGGCAGGCATGGACGCACTGGAGTGGTCGACCCACGAAGATGTGCATCAAGCCTTGCTGCGTTTTGTCCGACTGCGTGAACACAAGGCACGACATGCCTGATTGGGGAACGCTCGAATTCAAGTGGCCCTTCATGTTGTGGTCGCTTGGATGTTGGGTCCTTTGGTTGGCCTGGCGGGTCTTGCGTGCGCGCCGCATGAAACAGGGCTTGGATCCCCTTGGTCGAACGGTGCGACCGGCCAAGTTGCAGCGCGTCACTGAGGCCGCGGCATTGTTGTTGTTGTTGCTGGCATTGGCCAGACCGCAAGCGGTGCTGTTGCAACCCATGCGAGACGCCGCAGTGGTTTTTGTGGTCGATACATCGCTGAGCATGAAAGCCACCGACGTCGCTCCCAATCGTTTGGAAGCGGCACGCCAAGCGATGTTGAAATTCATTGAACACAAACCCGCATTGTTGCAAGTGGGTTTGGTCTCTGTAGGGGGCACAGCCAGTTTGGCGCAGGTTCCCACTTTGCAACGTGATGACCTGATCCGTGCGGTGGGCGAACTGAATTGGCAAAACGGCTCTGCTTTGGGGACTGGCGTGATCATTGCTCTAGATGCCTTGTTGCCTCATGCCGGCATCGATGCTCAAAAAATCATCGATGGGTCAACCAGTGCTCAACCCGGAAAAAAAGTCGATGGTCAACCTCACCCTCCTGTGGTCGCCAAAAATCCACTTGATCCACCCCGTGCAGCTGGCGAGAGTGTGAGTCCTGTAGGCCTGAGCCGCGCCATGGTACTGATCACCGATGGTCAAGGCAACATGGGGCCAGATCTTTTGGACATGGCCCAGTGGGCGGTCAAGCACCAAGTCAGGGTCTACACCGTCGGGGTGGGGACCCGTGAGGGCGCTTTGCTTAAAGAGCAGGGGGTCAACATGCGAACCAAGTTGGAAGAAGGCGTATTGAGAAAAGTGGCTCAGTTGACGGGAGGTGAGTATCGCAAGGCCGAAGACGCCACACAATTGCTGGGGATTTACGATGACTTGGGCCATCGCATGAAATTTGAAAAGCGTGGGATCAGTGAAATCACCCACCTGCTGGCCTTGTGCGCATTGATCTTGGCTGTGCTGGCGGCAGCTTTGGGCATCGGCCGAGCCGGTCACATGGGCTGACAGGCTTGGCTTTTTGGCACAGGTCTTGCTAAATCGAATGGACACTCTGGAGCGTGATTGATGTTGGTGCATGAGCGCCAAATCGATGCTTGATCAGAGATTTGCTGTTTCATTCTGGAGTTTGCAATGACCACGAAATCATCATGGGTTCAAACGACTGCCCATCATCGTTTGCGACGTCGACTGCTGCAAACCGGGGCAGCCAGCGTGGCCACCAGTTTGCTGGGGGTTCCGCTTGCGAGCGCGCAAAGCGCCATCAAGGTTCGCATGGGCTACTGGCCCATTGCCGCAGGATTGCCCTTTTATGCGGCCATCGAATTGGGCTATTTCAAGGATGCAGGCTTGAATGTCGAGGTGCAGCGATACGCTGCTGCTCAGCAGATCATGGAGGCCATGTTGGCCGATCGTTGTGACGGCAGTGCCAACGGCACCGGATCGGCCAACATCGCCATTGGCGAATTGGCTGCTCCTGGCACGTTCAAAATCTTTTGTTCGAACCCCAGCAACGTCAAAAACGTGCTCGATGAGATGTTGGTCCCCATCCAAAGCACAGCCAAGGTGATGGCCGACCTCAAGGGCAAGCGCATCGGCTGTGGCCCCGGCATTCAAAACCAAACCCTGGCCAAAACCATCCTCGAGCGTGGCGGTGCCACGGGTTGCACGGTCGTCGAGTTGCCGATCGCCCAGCATGTGGCGGCGCTGGCGGCCGGTCAGATTGAGGGTTGCTACACCCTAGAGCCCACCGGCACCATCGGTCGATTGAATGGCACCACTCGGGTGCTGGAAGCAGGCGTCATTTCTAAATATGTGCTGGGCGACAACATGGCGCCTTGGTTTGGTGGTTCGGCCACCTTGACGTCCAGCTTCATCAACAAGCATCCTGAGGAAAGCAAAAAATTCATCGCCGCCTACGCCAAAGGTGTGGCCTATGTGCGCAGCAAACCAGTTGAAGCCAGACAATACCTCAAGGGTTACACCGCCATCGAAGGGGCGCTGACCGCTGAAGTGCCATTGACCGCTTACACCATGGCCAATGAATTCACGGCATCAGACATTGGCTACTTCCAGAAGTTTTTTGATCTGTTCTCCGAAAAGGGCATTTTCTCTTCTCGTTTGAAGGTCGAAACCATGATCTACAAGGGCTGAGAGATGAAATCTCAGGCGTCTTGGACTCCCGATCCTGTACAGGGGGGCGCAGTCACGCGCGCTTCTCAAAAGTTCAATGGCCTGGCCTTTGCAGGTCCCATTGCTTTGTTCATCGTTTGGGATCTGGTGGTGCGCCTAGGTTGGATCAAACCCATTTTGTTGCCGACACCCGCGGACACTTTGGTCACTTTGATTCAGGGATTTTCCAGCGGGGCCATGTTGATCGATTTCGGTGTGACGGTGGCTCGCACTTTGCAAGCTTTTTGCATTGCAGCGCTGTTGGGCATGCCCTTAGGGGTGATTTTGGGCAGCAACGAGCGGGCCTATCGCAGTGTGGAGTTTTTGATCGATTTCTTTCGATCGACCCCCAGTTCGGCGCTGATTCCATTGTTTTTGATGATTTTTGGCGTGACCGACGTGAACAAAGTGGCGATCGCCGCTTTTGGCGCCTTTTTGATCGTGGTGTTCAACAGTGCCTATGGCGTGCTGAACGCTCGCAAGCAAAGGGTGATGGCGGCCAGGGTCATGGGTGCGAGCAATTGGCAGATTTTCAAAGATGTGTTGGTTTGGGAGAGCCTTCAACCCTCATTTGTCGGCTTGCGCTCGGCCGTGTCCATGGCCTTGGTGATCGTCATCGTGGCTGAAATGTTCATTGGCTCAGACACAGGATTGGGGCATCGCATCATCAACTCGCAACAGGTGATGAACGTGCGCGACATGTACGCTTCGATCTTGTCTGCAGGAGCGCTGGGCTACGTGTTGAACATTGTCTTTTTGGCACTTGAGCGGCGTTTGGTGCATTGGAGTGGTCGATGAGTGTGGTCTTGAATGCGGCGGTGGTGGCCGATGTGCCTGTAGCCCCCTTTGTCCCTGGCCCCGCAGGGACTCACATCACCATTCGGGGGTTGACCAAATATTTTGCCGGTTGGCCACTGTACGAAAACTTCGACCTCAACATCCCCAAGCACAAAATCGTCTCTGTGTTTGGCCCCAATGGTTGCGGCAAAAGCACGTTGATCAACATGATCGCCGGACTGATCCCCATGGACGCGGGCGAGATTTTGTTTGATGGCAAATCTCTGAAAGACACCAAAATCGGCTACGTCTTTCAAAATTACCGCGAAGCCTTGTTCCCGTGGATGAGAACGATTGACAACATCGCCTACCCATTGAAATTGGAAGGCAAATCCAAAGCCGAGGTCGATCGGCGCATGGCTGAGTTGGTGGCTTCGTTTGATGTCCAATTTGACTTGAACCGATACCCCTACGAACTCTCTGGTGGACAGCAACAAACCGCCTCCATCATGCGGGCATTGGCGCCCAATCCCGAGGTCTTGTTTTTGGATGAGCCTTTCTCGGCATTGGATTTTGAGATGACCTTGTTCATCCGAGAAAAGCTTCAAGAGGTTTTCATGCAGACCGGCACCACCATGTTGTTGGTCTCTCATGACCTGGAAGAAGCGGTCTATTTGGCCGACGAAATTTTGTTGCTGACCAAGCGACCCACACAGGTCGCTGAGATTTTGCGATACGACGATGCAAGACCCAGAACCTTGGCGACCTTGTCTGACCCTCATTTTGTCGATGTCAAAAAGCGCAGCTTAGAGATTTTCCAGCGCGAGGTTCGCAAGTGATCCCTTGTCCTTGCATGCGATCTACAACCCTTTATGCAGACCTGTAGCTTTTGAAGTTGCGGTTGATTTTTTCTGAAATGTACTGGCTTGCCAAGGTGTCCCCATAGCGTGCGGGTTGTTGTGCCGAGCAACAAGTCGGGATGCATGACACCCAGGCATCCGGGTTGGGTTG
Source organism: uncultured Limnohabitans sp. (assembly GCA_963923185.1). Lineage (GTDB taxonomy): Bacteria > Pseudomonadota > Gammaproteobacteria > Burkholderiales > Burkholderiaceae_C > Limnohabitans. The sequence continues at coordinate 18,661 of CAWUNN010000005.1, forward strand.
ATGGAAAAAGACCATGGACAAGCGTTTGTTGTCTTGTCCAGGTTCAAACGGCGGGTTGACCACCCGGTGCACGGTCGATACCCATCGATCGTTGCTCCATTGCGCCATCATGTCACCGATGTTGACCACAAAACAATCGGGTGAAGTCTGCACATCCACCCAGGTTTTATGGACCCTGTCTCTGATTTGCAAGCCGCCCGGTCCGGCCGTGGCCGCCACAATGGTCAATGTCCCAAAATCGGTGTGGGCGCCCGCTCGAAGTTGACCGGGCAACGGCGGGGTCGTTTGAGCTGGGTAATGGTTGATGGCCAGGGAAGACATGCCGCGATCGATTTTGGAGTCAAACCAATGTCGATCCAAATCCAGCGCCATGGCAAACAGGCGCATCAATTCACGCGACAAATCGTTCATGGAGCGATAAAAACCCTCCATCACTTCTTTGAATGCAATCGGGTGGGCCGGCCACTGGTTGGGTGCATAGGCGGTCTCGGCATAAGTTTGAAACGTGGCCCCCAAATGTTCAGGCCGATCGACAGGGCCAATTCGGTAGCGTTCAAACAAGTCCGGTGGGTGGCTGGTGTCTTGTTTCAATTCATCGTCGTCTGAGGCATACGACAAACCTTGCTCGCCCAAGGCGGTGTAACCCCTTGACTTGTATTTCAGTGCGGCATTTTGCAGCTTGACTTCAATGGGCAAATCAAAGAAAGCCTGCGCCACAGATTGCACATGGCTCACGTACTGCGGACTGAAAGGGGTGCCTTGGATGCACAAAAAACCGGTGCTTTTCAAG
>CAWUNN010000006.1:0-18280 GCA_963923185.1 uncultured Limnohabitans sp.
AAGAGACAGGTGGTCAACCCCCAAAACGCCCCCGCCCCCAAGGCCAAGACATCACCCCACCACATGCCCGGGCTCGAGGCTTGTGACAGCCCGTCTCGCAGTGCATAGGCCACCGCGGCAAATGCCAATACCAGGCCCAACCACTGAACCCGCCTGACGCGCTCGCTTGGGACCCACAAGGGCAACAGCATGGCCACCCAAAAGGGTGAGGTGTACAAAAAGATGGTCAATCTCGATGCCGTGGTGTGTTGCATGCCCAAGTACAGGCAGACAAATTCGCCTGAAAACAGCAGACCCACCCAAAGACCCGAGCGTTGGCTGCCATCGGCCCATTGCATGGGAATGCGCCGCCAGCGCATCCAAATCAACAACGTCAATGTGGCCAAGATGAAGCGCAAGCTGGCCTGCCAAATGGGGGGCACCTCGGCCAAGGTGATTTTGACCAAGACTTGCTGCAAACCCCAAAACACACAGCACCCCAACAAAATGCTGTTGGCCAAGGTGTCCAGTTGGGGCTTGCGTTCAGGCATGGGGTTTCACTCTTGTCATAATGGTCACCACTCGAGGATAACCCTTTCATGCTTCAAGAACGAATCGAACCCGATTGGCTCGACGCCTTTGAGACCGTGTTGAGCCGTTGTGGTGTGGTCCAAGGATGCACGGTTGCTGTGCTTTGCGAAACCCAAAGCCGGCCGGTTTTGGTGGAGTTGTCCCGACTGGCCGCTGCGCGCTTGGGCGCTCAGGTGTATGTCACCCAATTGGCCACGCCCGCCTGCGCGCCAGGTTTGCCGGTCATTCGATCGACCGGGGCGTGCCATGCCCTGCAGGGCTTGGCACCCGTGGTCCAGGCGCTGGCCAGTACCCAATTGGTGGTGGACTGCACGATTGAGGGTTTGATGCACGCGCCTGAATTGCCAGCCATTTTGGCCGGGGGCGCCCGGGTCATTTATGTCAGCAACGAGCACCCCGAGACCCTGTGCCGCTTGTTGCCCAATGATGAGGTCGAGGCCAACGTCAAGGCCCACGTCAAGCGTTTGCGTGGGGTGCGCCAGATGCGAGTCACCAGTGCGGCTGGCACCGATTTGAGCATCGACTTGCAAGGTGCAGTGGTGGGGGGCAATTGGGGTGTCACCAACCGCCCCGGCACCTTGACCCATTGGCCAGGCGGCTTGGTGCTGGCATTTCCTCGGGCTGGCAGTGTGCAAGGCACCTTGGTTCTGGCCGAAGGCGATGTCAACCTGACCTTCAAGCGCTATCTTGAAAAGCCCATCGCCTTGCACATCGAGCACGACCACATCGAGACCATTGAAGGCCAAGGCTTGGATGCCGATTTGATGCGAAGTTACATTGCCGCTTGGGGGGATCGCTCGGCGTATGCGGTCAGCCATGTCGGCTATGGCCTGAACCCGGCCGCACGCTGGGACAGCATGGCGTTGTTGGACAAGCGCGACTTCAATGGCACCGAATTGCGGGCTTTTGCTGGCAACTTCTTGTACAGCACTGGGGCCAATGAGACCGCCGGGCGTCACACCCTGGGCCACTTTGACTTGCCCATGCGACATTGCACCGTGCAACTCGATGGCGAGGTGGTGGTGCGCGAGGGACAGCTGGCATGAGCCGAATCCCCAACTATTCATCTTTGGGGTCAGGGCCGGTGGTCCTTTTTTTGCATGGCATCGGCGGGGGGCATCTGGCCTTTGCCCCTCAGCTCGAGACCTTTGCAGCGGCCGGTTACCGTGCCGTGGCTTGGGACATGCCAGGCTACGGACACAGCGACCCCATCGAGCCCTATACCTTCAAGGGCTTGGCCGAAAAATGCATTGCTTTGATTGACGCGTTGGCCGCCCGCAACGGCCATCAAGTCAGTTTGGTGGGGCACAGCATGGGGGGCATGGTGGCCCAAGAAGTGGTGGCCCGACGCCCTGACTTGGTTCAACATCTGATTTTGTGTGGCACTTCGGCCGCTTTTGGTCGCTCTGAGGGCGACTGGCAAAAAGAGTTTGTCCAACAGCGCATGGCCCCCCTGGTGCAAGGGCAGACCATGGCCGATCTGGCGCGCCAGTTGGTGCCTGCCATGGCCGGGCCACGCGCCTTGCCCGAGGGCCTTCGGCTGGCCGAGCATTGCATGTCAGGGGTCAGTCCTGGCACTTACCGCCGGGCCTTGGAAGCCTTGGTCACTTTCGATCGGCGCAGCGCTTTGGCGCAGATTTCGGTACCCACCTTGCTGGTGGCCGGGGCCGATGACCCCAATGCCCCGCCTGAAGTCATGCGCAAGATGTCCGAGCGCATTTTGCACAGCCAACTCAAGGTCATGGACGGCATCGGTCACCTCATGAACCTCGAGTCGCCCGACGACTTCGACCAAATCCTGATGGCCTTCATCAGCGAAAATACCGATCGCGTCAGGCATTGAAGCAGGATCCGATCCCCAAGCGCTATTCCTGTACAAGCCCCTAGGGTTTATACGAAAGTGATCAAGATCGGCGCAAACTCATGTAAGCTATTGGTCAGCAATCCATCATCATTGGTGCAAAGCCCCATTTTTGTGCCCTCAGGAGTGTTTTTATGCAAATAGGCGTTCCAGCCGAAACCTTGGCCGGAGAAACGCGCGTCGCCGTGACCCCCGAAACGGTGAAAAAACTGGTGGCCCAAGGCCATTCGGTCAGCGTTCAATCCGGTGCCGGTGTCGCAGCCAGTGTGACAGACGAAGCTTATCTCGCCGCGGGCGCCCACATCGTGGACGCCTCGGCCGCCATGGGCGCTGAGGTCGTTCTCAAAGTGCGTGCGCCTCAGGCCAGCGAACTGGCTCACTTCAAATCAGGGGCCACCCTGGTGGGCATGCTCAACCCATTCGATGCCGAGGGCTTGCAGCGCTTGGCCGCGGCCGGCTTGACCAGCTTTGCCTTGGAAGCCGCACCTCGAACCACCCGTGCCCAAAGCATGGACGTGTTGTCCAGTCAGGCCAACATCGCCGGTTACAAGGCGGTGATGATCGCCGCCGATCGCTATCAACGCTTTTTCCCCATGCTGATGACCGCAGCGGGTACCGTCAAAGCCGCTCGGGTGGTCATTTTGGGCGTGGGTGTGGCGGGTTTGCAAGCCATTGCCACGGCCAAGCGCTTGGGCGCCGTCATCGAGGCCTCAGATGTGCGTCCCAGTGTCAAAGAACAAGTCGAGTCTTTGGGTGCCAAATTCATCGATGTGCCCTACGAGACCGCCGAAGAAAAAGAAGCCGCGGAAGGCGTCGGTGGCTATGCCCGGCCCATGCCGCAGAGTTGGCTCGATCGCCAAAAGGCCGAGGTGGCCAAGCGCGTGGCCATGGCCGATGTGGTCATCACCACCGCCTTGATCCCAGGGCGTGCCGCCCCCGTGCTGGTCACTGAAGAGATGGTCAAAAGCATGAAGGCCGGCTCGGTCATCGTGGACTTGGCCGCACCTCAAGGCGGCAACTGCCCCTTGACCCAACCAGGCCAAACCGTGACACGCCATGGCGTGGTCATCGTGGGCGAGACCAACTTGCCCGCACTGGTGGCGGCCGACGCCAGCTCTTTGTATGCACGCAACGTCATCGATTTCCTGAAATTGATTTTGCCCAAAGAGGGCGGCGTCAAAGTGGACATGGAAGACGACATCGTGGCAGCTTGCCTCATGACCCAAGGTGGTCAGGTCAAAAGGAAATAAACATGGAACTGGTATCCCCTACCCTGACCAACCTCATCATCTTTGTGCTGGCCATCTACGTCGGCTACCACGTGGTGTGGACCGTCACACCTGCTTTGCACACGCCCTTGATGGCCGTCACCAATGCGGTGTCTGCCATCGTCATCGTGGGCGCCATGCTGGCTGCCGCCTTGACTGAGACCACGCTGGGCAAAACCATGGGCGTGTTGGCCGTGGCGTTGGCGGCGGTCAATGTCTTTGGTGGCTTTTTGGTCACCCGACGCATGCTGGAGATGTTCAAGAAGAAAGACAAAAAACCGGCCAAAGGAGAGCAAGCATGAGCATGAATCTGGTCACGCTGCTGTACCTGATCGCCAGCATCTGTTTCATTCAAGCCCTCAAGGGCTTGTCCCACCCCACCACCTCGATTCGCGGCAATGTCTTTGGCATGTCGGGCATGGCCATTGCTGTCTTGACCACGGCGGCCCTGATTCTTCAACTGGCCGCTGATGGCGGCATGGGCATGGTGTATGTGCTGATCGGTTTGCTGATCGGTGGCACTGCAGGCGCCATCATGGCGCAACGCGTCGAGATGACCAAGATGCCCGAATTGGTGGCCTTCATGCACAGCATGATTGGCTTGGCTGCGGTCTTCATTGCCATCGCGGCAGCCACCGAGCCCCAAGCGTTCCAGATCGTGGCCAAAGGGGTCACTGACATCCCCAAAGGCAATCGCCTTGAATTGTTCTTGGGCGCTGGCATCGGTGCCATCACCTTCAGTGGTTCGGTGATCGCATTCGGTAAGCTCTCGGGCAAATACAAGTTTCGCCTGTTCCAGGGCGCGCCCGTTGTTTTTGCTGGCCAGCACCCATTGAACCTGGTGCTGGGCTTGGCCACGTTGGGGCTGGGCTTGCTCTACACCTTCACACAAGACCCGGCTGCTTTTTACGGCATGTTGGCCTTGTCGTTTGTCATGGGGGTGTTGATCATCATCCCGATTGGCGGGGCTGACATGCCCGTGGTGGTCTCCATGCTCAACAGTTACTCGGGCTGGGCCGCTGCTGGCATTGGCTTTTCGCTCAACAACAGCATGTTGATCATTGCCGGGTCTTTGGTGGGGAGTTCTGGGGCGATCCTGAGCTACATCATGTGCAAGGCCATGAATCGTTCGTTCTTCAACGTGATTTTGGGTGGCTTTGGGGGTGAGGCGGGCGCAGCCGCTGCTGGCGCACAACAGCAACGCAACGTCAAAAGCGGCAGCGCCGATGATGCCGCCTTCATCATGGGCAATGCCGAGACCGTGATCATCGTCCCCGGTTACGGCCTGGCCGTGGCGCGTGCCCAACACGCCGTGAAAGAACTGGCAGCCAAACTGACCGAAAAAGGCGTGACGGTCAAATACGCCATCCATCCAGTGGCCGGGCGCATGCCGGGCCACATGAACGTCTTGCTGGCCGAGGCCGAAGTGCCCTACGACCAGGTGTTTGAGATGGAAGACATCAACAGCGAATTTGGTCAAGCCGATGTGGCCATCATTTTGGGCGCCAACGACGTGGTCAACCCGGCGGCCCATGTCAAAGGCAGCGCCATCTATGGCATGCCCATTCTCGAAGCCTACAAAGCCAAAACCATCATCGTCAACAAACGCTCGATGGCCGCCGGCTATGCCGGTTTGGACAACGAGTTGTTCTACATGGACAAAACCATGATGGTGTTTGGCGACGCCAAAAAAGTCGTCGAGGACATGGTCAAAGCCGTCGAGTAAGGCGGCCCACATTTTCTGTTGCAGTGCTTGGGAGGTGTCGTGATGAATGATCGCCCGTGGTTGTCTGCTTACCCCGCTGGTGTGCCAGCGGATGTGGCCACCGATGCCTATGCGTCATTGGCCGATTTGCTGACCACCAGCTTCAAAGCGCACGGAGACAAAATCGCATTCAGCTTCATGGGGCAAGAGCTGAGTTACAGCGACCTCGATCAGCAAAGCCGCCAACTGGCGGCTTATTTGCAATCGTTGGGCTTGGCCAAGGGCGATCGAGTCGCCATCATGCTGCCCAACGTGTTGCAATATCCCATTTCGGTGGCGGCCATTTTGCGAGCGGGCTACGTGGTGGTCAACGTCAACCCCTTGTACACCGCGCGCGAGTTGCAGCACCAACTCAGCGACTCGGGTGCCAAAGCCATCGTCATCATCGAAAATTTTGCCGCCACCTTGGCGCAATGTTTGCCCCAGACACCTGTGCAGCATGTGGTGTTGTGCGCCATGGGAGACCGTTTGGGCTTTCTCAAGGGCGCCATCGTCAATCATGTGGTGCGCAAAGTCAAGAAACTGGTGCCGCCCTTCCAACTGCCCAACCCCGTTCGTTTCAATGTGGCTCTGGCCCAAGGCGCTGACTTGCCGCTGCAGTTGGTCGATTTGGGGCCAGATGACATTGCGGTGCTGCAGTACACAGGTGGGACCACCGGGGTCTCTAAGGGGGCCGTGCTGCTGCACCGAAACATCATCGCCAACGTCATCCAGTCTGAGGTCTGGAATCAACCGGCCATGGCCAGCGTGCCGGCCAATGAGCAACCTACCAATGTGTGTGCCTTGCCGCTGTATCACATCTTTGCTTTCACGGTGAACATGTTGCTGTCCATGCGCACGGGAGGCAAAAGCATTTTGATCCCCAATCCGCGCGACATCCCTGCCGTGCTCAAAGAGTTGTCGCGCCAGGTGTTTCACACTCTCCCGGCCGTCAACACCCTGTTCAACGCGCTGGCCAACCACCCTGACTTTGATTCAGTCGATTGGAGCCATCTGAAGGTGTCTTTGGGCGGGGGCATGGCCGTCCAAGCCGCTGTGGCCAAGCTGTGGTTGGAGAAAACCGGTTGTTCGATTTGCGAGGGCTACGGCCTGTCCGAAACCAGCCCATCGGCCAGTTGCAACCTGACCCTTTCGCGTGAGTTCACTGGCACCATCGGCGTGCCCATCCCCAGCACCCGCATGATGATCATCGATGACGAGGGTCTGCCTTTGCCCATGGGCCAAGCCGGGGAAATCGCCATTCAAGGACCGCAGGTCATGGCGGGCTATTGGCAACGGCCCGATGAAACCGCCAAAGTCATGTTGCCCAACGGGTGGTTTCGCACCGGTGATGTGGGTGTCATGGACGAGCGCGGTTACTTCAAAATTGTGGACCGCAAAAAAGACATGATTTTGGTCAGCGGCTTCAATGTCTACCCGAATGAAATCGAAGAAGTGGTGGCCATGTGCCCGGGTGTGCTCGAGTGCGCCGCCATCGGCATCCCCAGTGACGCCACGGGCGAGGCCGTCAAAGTGGTGGTGGTCAAAAAAGATGCCGCCTTGACTGAGCAGCAAATTCGCGAACATTGCCGGCAAAACTTGACGGCATACAAACAGCCCAAAGTCATCGAGTTCCGCACCGAGCTGCCCAAAACCCCAGTGGGCAAGATTTTGCGCCGTGAACTGCGCTCCTCAACCCATTAAGCCGCGCTGCTCAAACTCAAACCGGCATGCTCGCGCAGCGGGTGAAAATGGATTTTCGGAAAACGCTCTTGCGCCAATCTCACGTCATACGGTGAGGTGCAAAGGTAGGCCAAAGTGCCTGCTGCGTCCAGTGCCATGCGTTGTGGATAAGCGTGGGTGAACTCGCGCAACTCGGCCGGCGTATCGGCGGTGATCCAGCGTGCCCCCGTGTACTGACAGCTCTCTAGGCGCACATCGCAGTCGTACTCGGTCTTGAGCCGGTGCTGCACCACTTCAAATTGCAGCTGACCAATGGCACCCAGCAACATGGCGCCTCCGGCTTCGGGCTTGAACACTTGAATGGCCCCTTCTTCGCCCAATTGTTCCAGGCCTTGTTGCAATTGCTTGGTGCGCAAAGGGTTGTTGAGCAGCACCGTCATGAACAACTCGGGGGCAAAAAAGGGCAGGCCTGTGTATTGCAAAGAGGCGCCATCGGTGATTGTGTCGCCCAGTTGCACACCGCCATGGGTGGTAAAGCCAATGATGTCGCCCGCATAGGCTTCGTCCACTGCCTCTCTGCGCTGCGACAAAAACGTCACCACCGAGGTCGGTCGCAATTCTTTGGCCGTGCGTTGCACCTTGAGTTTCATGCCGGGCTTGTATTGACCCGAAGCCACTCGGACAAACGCAATGCGATCTCGGTGATTGGCGTCCATGTTGGCCTGAACCTTGAACACCACCCCCGAAAATCCGGGGTCCTCGGGCTGGACCATTTTTTCAACGGCCTGTCGGTTGACGACCAAGGTGCTCTTGCGCGGCTTGGGTGAAGGGGCCAAGTCGACCAGCGCATCCAACACCTCCATCACGCCAAAATTATTGACCCCCGAGCCAAAAAACACTGGGGTTTGTTTGGCCGCCAAAAATGCTTCGTGGTCAAACTCGGGTGACGCACCCGTGGCCAACTCCATGCTCTCCATGGCTTCATCAAACTCGTGTCCAAAACGTTCACGCAAACGCTCGGTTTGATTCAGTGGGATGCTTTCAAAATCTTGTGGCAATCGCTCGCTGCCTGCTTCAAACACCGTCATGGTTTGGGTGCGCAAATTGATGATGCCGCCAAAACGTTTGCCTTGACCGACGGGCCAAGTCATGGGCACACAGGGCATGCCCAACTCGCGTTCGACCTCGTCCAAAATGTCCAGTGGATCGCGTACTTCGCGATCCATCTTGTTCACAAACGTCAAAATCGGCGTGTCGCGCTGTCGGCAGACCTCGATCAATCGGCGGGTTTGAGCCTCGACACCGTTGGCTGCATCGATCACCATCAAGGCTGAGTCGACCGCCGTCAAGACCCGATAGGTGTCTTCCGAAAAATCTTTGTGCCCCGGCGTGTCCAGCAAATTCACCACGTGATCTCGGTATTGCATTTGCATCACCGACGAGGCCACTGAGATGCCACGTTGCTTTTCAATTTCCATCCAATCGCTGGTGGCATGACGGCTGGCCTTGCGGGCCTTGACCGAGCCCGCAATTTGGATCGCGCCAGAGAACAGCAACAGCTTTTCGGTCAGTGTGGTCTTGCCCGCGTCGGGGTGAGAAATGATGGCAAAGGTTCGGCGGCGCCGGGTCTCTGGGGCGTGGGTCACAAATCAATCCTGTCTCTACCAACGCAGCGTGGTCGGTGCATGGTCCCCGATTTTAGGTCTTTGCCAACACCTGTTGCGCTCGATCGCGCCGTGCATGGCTTTGGATGGCCCGAAGCAACCCCTGTCGATTGAAAGGCTTGGGCATGACCTGCGCCACGCCCACGGCCAAACAGTCGGCCACGGCGTCGGGCGCCACATTGGCGGTGATGGCGATGAAGGGCACTTCCCGCTCAGGGTGCCATCGATCCAAGCGAGTGCGTCGAACCACTTCGATGCCATCCATATCGGGCATGATCAAATCGATCAACACCAGATCAAAAACATGTGCCCGCATCAACTCCAGCGCACTGACCCCCCCATCGGCCAAAGTCAGCACGGCGTTGGGCAACATTTTTTTGAGTGTGGCGGCCAAAACGGTGCGGTTCACAGCCTGATCGTCAACGATCAACAACCGATACGGATACCCATCAGACACCTCCAGGGGTTGTGCTCGCTCCTCAAGTTGGCTTGAATCGGCCACCGCCAGCGGCATGGGCACCATCAGGCTGAAACAAGAACCTTGGCCCAAGGTGCTGGTGACCTTCAACTCGCCCCCCATGGCTGTGGCCAAGCCTTTTGAAATGGCCAGCCCTAAGCCATTGCCTTTGAGGCTTTCGTCTTGAACCCGCAAGGCCAGGTGATGCGATTGGAAAAAAGGTTCAAAGACCCGTTCCAACTGGTCTTCTTCAATGCCAATGCCGTTGTCGATGACATCGAATTTCAAGTGGGCTTGCTTCGAGTCGGCTTGGGTGACACAGACCTGCAACAAGATTCGTCCGTTGAGCGTGAACTTGATCGCATTGCCCAGCAGGTTGATCAAAATCTGTGCCAGTCGATCAGGATCAACCTTGACCCAAGTGGGCACGTCAGGGGCCATTTCTAGCCGATATTCAAGACCCATTTGATGGGCCAAACTCTCCAGGGCCCGATGGGTGTCCCTGATCGCATCTTGCAACTGAATCACTTGGGCATTGAGTGAAAATCGACCCTGGCTGATTTGCGACAAATCCAACAAATCGTTGATGACCGTCAGCAAATGAGATGCCGCGTTTTGAGCCCCCGTGACTTCGGCTTGGGCGTCAGGGCCCAGCTCAGTGCGATCGGCCAACAGCGATAAAAAGCCTTTGACGCCATTGAGCGGTGTGCGCATGGCATGGCTGACCATGGCCAAAAACTGATCTTTGTGACGGCTGGCCACCAGCAGTTTGGCGTTCACTTCGCTCAACTCTTGGGCGGCCTTTTCGATCACTTGCAGATTTTCAACATCGGCGGTATCCAGTGTCAGCAGCAAAATGCCTTGAGCCACGCACAACATCGAATACATGCTGGCATTGAGCAACAAGTCATTGAGGCTGACATCGACCTGCATGGGCAGCCAGCCCAAGGCATGAAAGACCCAAAACAGCCAGACACTGAAAAAGGCCAAGCCCAGCCACACATAAGTCCAGCGCCGACTCAGGGTGAACCAAGGCAGCAAAGGCACAATGCCCAGCCAGGCCATGGCCGATGAATTCAAGCCACCCAAAAGCCAGTTGCCATACAAAATCACGCCCAATAAGCTGGCTTGGTAGAGCTGACTGGAAGTGGTCAACGACAAACCGAACAAGCGGCCTGTGCCCAGCAACATGCACGCGACGGCGGTCAAGCCAGTGGCGATGGCCACATGCGGTTTGCCCAGCACCCACATCCACGGGGTCAGCAAAGTCAAGAAAAAAATGCTGCAAGTGATGAAGCAAAAAAAATGGAAATCGCCCATCGTTTGCAGATGCAATGGCAGCGAATCGCGGATGTGCCTTTGCAGGTTGTGATAAAACTTGGGCGTCATGTCATGTATTGCCAGAGTATGCAATTCGGTGTCAACAAGCGAACTGATGTATTTTAATTGCAGCCTGAGACCTTGGCCAGACCCACGGCCAAGCAGGGGCTTTAGGTGGCCTTGAGCCCCCAGCTCTAGGCTACAATTCAAACATCCGAGGAGCGTTGCAGCGCCACCCTGGCGTGAGGCTCGGACCCTGACTCGCAACGACGCTCATCCACTGTGGCAGTGCGATGAGCGCCAGGTTCATCGTGTGCCCCTTTGGCAGACCCTTGCAAGGAAACACCATGAACGCACCTTTGAAATCACTTGTTCCCACCGACTGCGTGATCGCAGACATTGCTTTGGCCGACTGGGGCCGCAAAGAAATCCGCATCGCCGAGACCGAAATGCCCGGCCTGATGGCCATTCGCGAAGAGTACTCCGCTCAGCAGCCTCTGAAAGGCGCTCGCATCACCGGCTCTTTGCACATGACCATCCAGACCGCGGTGTTGATTGAAACCCTCCAAGCCCTGGGTGCCCAAGTGCGCTGGGCCTCATGCAATATTTTTTCCACCCAAGACCATGCGGCCGCGGCCATCGCCGCCCAAGGCACGCCGGTGTTTGCCATCAAAGGCGAAAATCTAGAGCAATATTGGGATTACACCCATCGCATCTTCGAGTTTGGGCCTGCCGGCGCAGCCGATGAAGGCCCCAACATGATTTTGGACGACGGTGGCGACGCCACGTTGTTGATGCACTTGGGCAAGCGCGCCGAGCGTGATCCTTCGGTGTTGGCCAACCCGGGCAGCGAAGAAGAGGTGTGCCTGTTCAACGCCATCAAGGCCAAGTTGGCCCAAGACGCCACTTGGTACAGCCGCAAGAGCGCTCAAATCATGGGCGTGACCGAAGAGACCACCACCGGTGTGCATCGTTTGAAAGAGATGTCGGCCAAGGGCACCTTGATGTTCCGCGCCATCAACGTCAACGACTCGGTCACCAAGAGCAAGTTTGACAACCTGTACGGCTGTCGTGAATCGCTGGTCGATGGCATCAAGCGCGCCACCGACGTCATGATCGCTGGCAAAGTGGCCGTGGTCTGTGGCTATGGCGATGTGGGCAAAGGCAGTGCCCAAGCCCTGCGTGCGCTCTCGGCCCAGGTGTGGGTCACCGAGATCGACCCCATCAATGCCTTGCAAGCGGCGATGGAAGGTTACCGCGTGGTGACCATGGATGACGCCTGCAGCCAAGCCGATATTTTTGTGACCGCCACGGGCAACAAACACGTGATCACCCATGAGCACATGTTGAAAATGAAAGACCAGGCCATCGTTTGCAACATCGGTCACTTTGACAACGAAATCGACATCGCTTCGGTGGAAAAGTACACCTGGGAAGAAATCAAGCCCCAGGTCGATCACATCATCTTCCCCGATGGCAAGCGTTTGATCATGTTGGCCAAGGGCCGTTTGGTCAATTTGGGTTGCGCCACTGGCCACCCCAGCTTTGTCATGAGCTCTAGTTTTGCCAACCAGACCATTGCTCAGATCGAGTTGTTCACCCATCCCGACAGCTATGACGTGGGCAAGGTGTATGTGTTGCCCAAGCACCTGGATGAAAAAGTGGCGCGTTTGCACCTGAAAAAAGTCGGTGCCAAGCTCACCCAGCTCAGCGACATGCAAGCCGAATACATTGGCGTGCCTAAGCTTGGGCCGTACAAGCCGGACAGCTACCGTTACTGAACCCCGCATGCGAGCCGATCAGTTGCTGGTGCAGCAAGGCCTGGCGGCCTCGCGTTCGCAGGCGCAAAGACTGATCGCCGCAGGCGTGCGTTGGCGCTTGGGTGTGGGGCCTTTTCAATCCGTCCAAAAAAATGGCGACGAATTGCCACCCCAGGCCGAATTGATGCTTGATGACGATTCTGAGCGGCGTTATGTCTCGCGCGGTGGACTCAAGCTCGAGGGCGCCTTGCGCGACAGTGGTTTGGATGTGCGTGGATGGCGGTGCTTGGATGTGGGACAAAGCACGGGCGGATTCACCGATGCCTTGCTGCATGCAGGCGCGTCATCGGTGGTGGGCATCGATGTCGGCCATGACCAAGTCCACCCACGCATCTTGCAGCACCCGCAGGTTCATTGTGTGCAGGGCCTCAATGCCCGTGACTTGCAACCCTTGGATCCGCGTGTTCAAGCGGGTTCAGGCTTTGATTTGGCCGTGGGAGATGTGTCCTTCATTTCCCTCACGCTGGTGTTGCCCTCCATCGCGGCGCAACTCAAGCCTCTGGGTCATTTGTTGATGCTGGTCAAGCCCCAGTTTGAGCTGCAACCCAAGCAACTGGGCAAAGGTGGCTTGGTCAAAGACAGCAGCTTGTTTGACTCAGTCAAGCTGCGCGTCATCCAGGCTTGCCAAGACCTGGGTTTGCAACACCTGCACTGGCATGCCAGTGCCATCACCGGCGGGGACGGCAACCACGAGTTTTTTGTGCAAGCACAATGTCCTGCCCTTCTGAAAGTTTCGACATGAACACCCCTTTGAGTTTTGAATTTTTTCCGCCCAAAACCCCTGAAGGTGCGGTCAAATTGCGCCAAGCCCGCGCTCAGTTGTATGCACTCCAACCGCAATTTTGCTCAGTGACTTATGGCGCAGGTGGCTCTACCCAAGAGGGGACTTTTGCCACCGTCAAAGAGATTTTGACCGAAGGGTGCGATGCAGCCAGCCACTTCTCTTGCATCGGCGCGACCCGAGAAAAAGTCGGCCAGCAACTGCAGCAGCTCAAGCAAATGGGCGTCAAGCGCTTGGTGGCTTTGCGTGGCGACATGCCCAGTGGATACGGCATTGGTGGCGAATTTCAATACGCCAGCGATTTGGTGGCTTTCATTCGTGCCCAGACGGGTGACCACTTTCACATCGAAGTGGCCGCCTATCCCGAGGTGCACCCACAAGCCAAATCACCCGCCGCCGATTTACAAGCGCTGGTGAGCAAAGTTCAGGCTGGCGCCGATTCGGCCATCACCCAATATTTTTACAACAGCGATGCCTACTTCCGGTTTGTCGAAGAGGCCGATCGATTGGGCGTGAACGTGCCCATCGTGCCAGGCATCATGCCCATCACCAGCTCCGCTCAGTTGTTGCGCTTCTCCGATGCCTGCGGCGCTGAGATCCCGCGCTGGATCCGGCAACGTCTGGTCGCGTTTGGCGATGACACCGCGTCAATCAAAGCCTTTGGGCTGGATGTGGTCAGCGACTTGTGCGACCAGTTGATTTGTGCCAGTGTGCCTGGCCTGCACTTTTACACCATGAACCAAAGTGCTGCCACCTTGGCCATTGTGCAAAATTTGCGGCAAGAACGGGGTTTGGCGCTTTGACGCCAATCTCTTGACCGGCCAGGGGCATGAGTGACCCCATCCAAGACTCGGGCACAATGTCCTGACACATGCCCCACATCAACGATGCAACAAGGAGATCTCATGAAATTTGAAACTTTGGCCGTGCACGCGGGCTACAGCCCTGATCCCACCACCAAATCCATGGCCGTGCCCATTTACCAGACGGTGGCCTATGCCTTTGACAGTGCCCAACATGGCGCTGACCTGTTTGATCTGAAAGTACCAGGCAACATCTACACCCGCATCATGAACCCGACCCAAAACGTGTTGGAGACTCGGGTGGCGGCCTTAGAGGGCGGCATCGCCGCATTGGCAGTGGCCTCGGGTCAGGCGGCCATCACTTATGCCATCCAGACCATCGCTGAGTCGGGTGACAACATCGTCTCGGCCAGCGCCTTGTATGGCGGCACCTACAACTTGTTTGCCCACACCTTGCCGCAGTTCGGCATCGAGACTCGATTTGCCAACGCCCGCGACCCGCAATCTTTTGCCAAGCTGATCGATGAGCGCACCAAGGCGGTTTACGTCGAGTCGATTGGCAACCCCTTGGGCAACGTCACCGACATCGCCGCCATCGCCAAAGTGGCACACGAGCGTGGCGTGCCCTTGATCGTGGACAACACCGTGCCCAGCCCCTACTTGTGCCGACCCATCGAGCACGGCGCCGACATCGTGGTGCATTCGATGACCAAATACATCGGCGGGCACGGCAACAGCATCGGTGGGGTGATCGTCGACTCAGGCAAATTCCCTTGGGCTGAACACAAGGCACGCTTCCCGCGCCTGAATGAGCCCGATGTCAGCTACCACGGGGTGGTCTACACCCAGGCCTTGGGGCCGGCGGCCTACATTGGTCGCGCCCGCGTCGTGCCTTTGCGCAACATGGGGGCGGCCATTTCGCCCATGAACGCTTGGCTGATTTTGCAGGGTCTTGAAACTTTGCCCCTGCGCATGGACCGCATTTGTGACAACGCGTTGGCCGTTGCCCAGTACTTGCAGGCACACCCCAAAGTGCAGTGGGTCGACTATGCGGGCTTGCCCGGCCATGTGGACCATGCGGTGGCCCAGCAGATGCTGGGTGGACGGGCCTCAGGCCTGCTGACCTTTGGCGTCAAGGGGGGGCGCTCCAGTGGTGAGAAATTCCTCGATGCCTTGCAACTGTTCACCCGCTTGGTCAACATCGGCGACACCAAATCATTGGCCACGCACCCCGCATCGACCACCCATCGCCAATTGTCACCCCAAGAGTTGGCGTTGGCAGGCGTCAAAGAAGAAACCGTGCGTTTGTGCGTCGGCATTGAGCACATCGATGATTTGAGAGCCGATCTGGCCCAAGCCCTGGACAAGGCCTGAGGGTCCCCGGACGCCGCCGTCAGCGCTCGTCAAAGCTCACCACCACTTCGTCGGTGGTGGGCACAGCTTGGCAACTCAGCACAAAGCCTTGGTTCATTTCATCGGCTTGCAGGGTGAAGTTTTTCTCCATCACCACTTGACCGCTCAGCACCTTGGCGCGACAGGTGCAACACACCCCCGCTTTGCAAGAGTAGGGCAAGTCAAGACCCGCTTGCAAGGCCACATCCAAAATGCGTTGGTGGCTTTGCATGCGCATCTCATGGCGTTTGCCATCGGCAATCACACTCAGCTTGATGCCACTGGCTTGTACGCTGGATGACGGCGCGGGTCGGTGCACGGGGGTCCCTGCGCTGGCAAAACGCTCGGTGTGGACCCGCTCGGGCGGCACACCCGCATCCACCAAGGCCTTTTCGGTCGCCTCGATCATGGCCTCAGGGCCGCAAATGAACACCTCGTCCATGCTTTTGACCGGTAAAAACACCTGCATCAAGGCGCGCACCTTGTCGCCATCGATGCGACCCTCTAGCAACGGCACCTCTTGCGCTTGGCGTGACAGGATGTGGATCAAGGTCAACCGATCGGGGTAGTGGTCTTTCAAGTCTTGCAAGGCTTCGTTGAACATCACACTGTCCATGCGCCGATTGCCGTAGACCAGGGTGAACTTGGCCTTGGGGCTGTCTTGCAAGGTGCTGGTCAACATCGACAAGATGGGCGTGATGCCTGAACCCGCTGCAAACCCCACACGGTGCAAGGCGCGTGGCCGCTTGATCACAAAACGACCTTCTGGGGCGGCCACTTGCAATCTGTCACCCACCTTCAGTTCTTGGGTCAACCAATGGGACATCAGACCACCTTCGACCGCTCGCACCCCGATCTGAATGTGTCGGTGTTGTCTGAGCTGTGCAGGGGTGGAACACAGCGAATAACTGCGGCGCACATCTTGTCCCCCGATGGTGGCGCGAGCGGTGATGAATTGACCAGGCTGGAATTCAAAAGCAGCTTGCAATTCAGAGGGGACCGCCAAGGTGATGGCTGCGGCCTGTGCCGCTTCGGCCTCGATGGCCACCACGGCCAACTCATGAAAAAGTGCGGTGCTCATTCGGCCTTTCCTCAATGCGGCTTGAAAAAATCAAAAGGCTCTAGACAGCTCAGACACTTGTACAAAGCCTTGCAAGCGGTCGAGCCAAAGTAAGAGGTCTCAGTGGTCTGGGCCGAGCCGCAACGCGGGCATGGCACAGCGGCCGTGGGTCGCAGGCGCGTCACCCGCACGTGTTGCCAACCTGCTGGGGCCTGCGCGTTGGGTGGGGCAATGCCGTACTCGCGCAGTTTGCGGTGCGTGATCGCATCCATCCAGTCGGTGCTCCAGGCGGGTGACAGGCGCACGACGATGCGAGCCACTTGGTCATGTTGGGCCAGCACCGCCACGATGTCGTCTTCAATTTGCGACATGGCCGGACAGCCGCTGTAGGTGGGCGTGATGGTGACGGCGATGTGGTCGTCTTGGACTTGGACGTCGCGCAAGATGCCCATCTCTTTCAACGTGACCACGGGGATCTCGGGGTCGGTCAACACCGACAGCCATTGCCACACTTGGTCTGTGCTGGGGCGCACAGATGCGGACCGCAAAGGGGTGTCCATCACCACTCCGCACCCGGATGGGCGCGCGCGAGTGACTGCATTTCAGACAACAAATAAGTCAAATGTTCAGAGTGCACACCGCTATGACCTGTGGGCACATGTCCGCCTTCAGGGGGTTTGCGCAGCGTGGCCAAAGCCAGACCTGCGTCGACTTGCTGTTGCCATGTCGTTTGAATGGGGGCCATCTCGGGGGCCACCCCGGCCTGTGTGGCCAGAGTTTGATAAGGCGCTGGTACCCAAAACTCTTGGGCAAAGCTGTACAAATAATCCAAGGCATCTTGAACACGCTGGTGCGATGCGTCGGTGCCATCTCCTAAGCGGACCAACCAGTCGTGCGAATGGCGCAGATGGTATTGGGTTTCTTTGGCCGACTTGGCAGCGATGGCGGCCAGTGTGGCATCGTTGCTGTGGCTCAAACTTTCCCATAAAGGCAGCGCGTAGGCGCTGAACAAAAAATTGCGCACGATCGTCACGCCATAGTCGCGCTCACCCACGCCGCCGGGCACCAGCCCCAAGCTGTGTGGCAGCTCCAACAGGGTGAAATTTCGAAATGCCGGCGCGTCTCGAAAGTAGGCCAGACGATCTTCATCGGCGCCATCGCCCAAGCGGGTGGCCGCGTGCTGATACAGCAATCGGGCTTGCCCGATCAGATCCAGGCTGATGTTGGCCATGGCGATGTCTTCTTCTAGCACCGGGCCGTGTCCGCACCATTCGGCATTGCGTTGGCCCAACACCAGCGCGCAATCGGCCAAGTGCAACAGGTATTCGGTATGGGCATCCATCACATGTGACCGACTTCGTCGGGGATGCTGTAAAAAGTGGGGTGGCGATAAATCTTGTCGGCTGCTGGCTCAAACATCAGCCCCTTGTCTTGCGGCGCGCTGGCCGTGATGGCCACTGAGGGCACCACCCAAATGCTCACGCCTTCTTGGCGGCGGGTGTAGACATCGCGTGCCATTTGCAAAGCATGCTGTGCATCGCTGGCATGCAAGCTGCCGCAATGTTTGTGCTCCAGCCCTTGTTTGCTGCGCACAAAGACTTCCCACAAGGGCCATTCGCTCAGGGCCTTGGCAGATGGGGCTGGGGTCTGGCTCATGCGGCCTCCTTGAGTGGGCGTTGCTGTTGTTTTCTGGCATGGGCTTGGGCCGCTTCGCGCACCCAAGCGCCTTGTTCCCAGGCCTTGACTCGGGTGGCCAGTCGCTCGCGGTTGCAAGGGCCGTCACCGTTCACCGTGGCCCAAAACTCATCCCAATCGATGGCGCCAAAATCCCAATGGCCTCGCGCCTCATTCCACTTC